>JAEWKL010000087.1 GCA_023386115.1 Pseudomonadota bacterium | reverse complement strand
TATGTGTATCAGAGACAGGCCCGGTCCTGCGGGCGCGCGCGAGCGCCGCCGAGAGGCCGCGCTGGACGGCGTGGCCGGGGCGAAGCCGGGTCGCCGCGTCGGGGCCGTCCCCGCCCGGCTCGTCCTGCGCACCGGCAAGGCGCGTCAGCGCCCGGCGCAGCCGCGGCTCGGCCTCTGGTGACCCGGCTCCCGGCGATTCGACGCGCAGCAGCCCGCGCCCGTCCGGGAACAGGGCGGCGAGCCGCTCCGGTGCTTCGGCGAAGCGGGCGTAGTCGAGGAGGCGGGCCGGTGGCAGGCCGACCTGGACCAGGGCGGCGTTGAAGCCTTGCGCGCGCTCGTCGTCCCCGCCCCCGAGGATGACGCAGGGGGCGAGCGGGGAGGCGGCGGGCCCGGCGGCGCGCGTCATTCCGAGACGGCGATGCTGCGGTAGATCGTGCCGCCGTATTCCTCTTCCTCCTGCCGCTCGGAGAGATCGACCGCGGGTCCGAGACGTTCCAGCCGCGCCATCGTCTCCTCCGAGAGGAAGTGGTGGTGCAGGTCGAGCCGCGCGAGCCGCGCCACCGCGGGCGAGGCCAGCAGCGCCTTGGCGCCCGCATCGGTGAGGTTGCCGAGCGAGAGGTCGAGGGTCGTGATCCGCTCCAGCACCGGGGCCCCGGCCAGAGCGACCGCCAGGTCGTCGGCATAGGCGCAGTCGCGCAGGGCCAGGGTCTCGAGCTTCGGGAACAGGCGGCCGGCGAAGAGGTCGGTGAAGTCCTCCGGCGCGCTGTCGCCGCCATACTCGTCGGTGCCGAGCCACAATTCGAGGTGGCGCAGTTCCGGCGCTCCGGCCGCCAGCGCCTCCTGCACCACCCGGCGCGGCAGGCCGCCCGATTCGAGGATGAGCGTCGTCAGGCGCGGCGCCTCGAACCGGCCGAGCGCCAGGTCGTTGCTGCCGCGCACCTGCAGGTGCTCCAGGTTCGGGAAGGCCGGCCACAGCGCCGAGAGGTCGCTCTGGTTGATCCAGGAGATCTCGTTCTCCTCCGAGACGATGTCGCCGAGGAAGAGCGCGCGCAGGTTCGGGAAGCGCTCGGCGTAAGCCACCAGCGCCTCGACGATCTGCTGGGAAGAGCCTTGCGAATCGTCGCCCTGCCAGTAGCCGATGACGAGGGCGTCGGTCGCCTCGGTCCCGGGCAGGGCCGCGTAATGGCCGAGCAGAGCCGGGACGCTATCCTCAGAGTCGTACTCGATCCGCAGGCGCGGCACCGCGCGGGCGACGTCCCACGTCTCCGTGCCGGTCTGGACATCCTCGACCGGCTTGCCGAAGAAGGTGGTGAGGTTCTCGTAGGGCATGGTCCCGGCTCCTCGGGCTGGCGGCGGGCGGTGTCGGGGTGTCGGGTGGAAGGGGGGCTCAGGTCTCGACCAGCGGGGCGTAGTCCGCCGGGTCGTCGAAGCCCGCCGTCCAGGCGACGGCCTGGTGGCAGGTCGTGACTTGGGGCGGGACGCGCAGGAAGTAGCGTCGTCCCGTCGAGGGGCAGCCGACCGAGACGCAGACGAGGGGCTCGTCGTTGTCGAGCGTGACGCGCAGGAGCCGGCGCTCGCCGCCGGGGTCGCGGTCCGCGTCGAGCTCCTCCGCCTCGGCCGCCGCCATGAAGGCCTCGAAGCCGAAGCGCTCCAGCATCACCCGCCGCCGCTCGGCGTTGCGCTCGCCCAGGATCTCGGTGATCCCGAGCTCGTGGGGCCGGAAGGCGATGCGTGCATCGACCGGCACGCCGCGCCAGCGCAGGCCGACCCCGTCGAGATGGGCCGGGACCTCCGCGAGACCGGAGCCCGCCACGTCGATCCACGAGGTGACGCGGAACCCGTCGGGCACGCGGTCGATCCGGCCGCAGCCGGCGATGTCGAGCTGGGCGACGAGACCCCGCGCGGGCAGCGCGTCGATCAGGGCGCAGTCCCGCAGGTTGAGGCGACCGCCGCGCAAGCTCAGGTCGTCGGGCAGCCGCGCCAGGGCGGTGCAGCCCTCGAGGTCGAGGAAGGCCGGCGCCAGACCCGGCGGCAGGGTTTCGAGCGCGAGGCAGTCCCGCAGGTCGACGATGCCGGCGCGCAAGGCGGCCGGCAGGGCCTTCAGCCTGTGGCAGGCGCGGGCGGAGAGCCGGTAGTCGATCCGCACGCCGTCGCCGATGCGGGCGATCGTCGAGCCGTCGAGCACCAGCTCGCGGCAGCGCAGGCGGCCGCCGATCTCTTCGAGCCGGCTCCCGGGCGCGAGGAGCCGGTGACAGACGAGACCGTCCGGCAGCGTGCGGGCGGCCTCGTTCTCCGGCATGTCGAGCCGGTCGAGCACGGAGGCGGCCTCCGCCTCGGTCAGGCTTTCGTCGGGGCGCAGCACGCGGCGGGCGGGCGCGGGCGACGTCGGTCGAGGGCGCACCGGGCTTTAGTCCTGCACGGTCACGATGCGCTGGGGCGTGTATTCGCGCTGCCGCCAGACCCGGTAGACGCCGCGCGCGAGGGTGATCGTGCCGTGCTCGTCATGGACGACCCGCGCCTGGTCCCCGCGCACGTCGAGGTAGAAGCAGCCGTTGCCGACGAACAAGGCGGCGGGGTCGGCGACCCGGTGGCTGTGGCCGGTCAGCTCGCCATGGGCGAGCACGGTGTGCGGCAGGGGCCGCTCGGCGGCCTCCTGCGGCAGCGCAGGAATCGCCTGGATGAAGATATCGCCCTGTCGCCACATGGCAGACTCCGCTGGTTGTCGAGAGCAGCGCCCGGATCGATGCCGAGCCTGCTCCTTATCCGGCTGATGATCGCAGTGTGTGGCCAATGTGAGCCAGACCTCGACGAGCGAGGCCGTCGGGAACGTCTTTCCGGCGAAACGGTAGCCCAAGGATCGATTGCGGGTCAACCATGGTCGCGCGATCAGTGCGGTCGGCAGGTCGTGACGTGCCGCGTCTGCATCCTTCGGACCTGTCGGCGACCGGTGCGCGCTTCCCTGGGGAGATCCGGCCGTTGGCGGAGATCGCGGACGCGTTGCGCGCGATCTTTTTCCTCTTCATCGTCGCTTCGGCCGACGCATCCTCGCTCAGTACCTGTTTGACTTGCAAGGACGGCGCAGCGAGACACTTTATCTATGCCACCCACGACCTCATCCTGAGGTCCCGGCGATCGGAGATCGCATGCGATCGGAGATCGGTTGGCCTCGAAGGAAGCCTCCAGAAGTCTCTGAGAGAACTGGAGTCCTCCTTCGAGGCTCGCTGCGCTCGCACCTCAGGATGAGGTCGCGGGTGGGATGAGTGATATCACACAGTCAAACAGGCTCTCAGCCATCGCCCTTTGATTTCGATGGAGATTTAGCCTTCGACGGAGACTTGCCCGTCCATTGCTTGAACGCCCGCCAGAACACGGTCGCATCGGCGTAGCCGAGGGCGTGGGCGATGTCCGTGTTCGAGTGGCTCCGCTCATCGAGCATCGCTTGCGCGACGCGGCACCGATGGTGCTGGACGAGCAGGCGGAGAGAGGTTCCCTCCTCGGTCAGACCCCGTTGCAGGGATCGTGGGCTCCAGCCGAACTCCGCGGCCACCCGCGCCAGCGTCGGAACCCCGTGCGGGAGCAGCAGGGCGATCACGGCATCGACGCGCTCCGACACGCTCCCCCGGGGACGGTCGTCCTGGATCAGGTCGGCGACGTGACGCGCCAGGAGATCCCGCAGATCCGGCTGCAGGAGCGGCTGTTCGAGGGCCAAGTCGGCGGATCGCATGACGATGCGGTTCGCCGGGCACCTGAAGGCAACCGGAGCACCGAGAATCTCCCGCGCAAGGTCGTTGGCGTGATGGGTCGGGTGATGGAAATGAACTTCGATGGGTGACCAACGCTGCCCGAAGAGGCAGCGGATGAAGTGACAGGTCGCCGACAGGGTAAACTCCGCGTCCTGAACCGCGGGCCCGACGGTCGGATCGGTCACCTTGTAGATGACGTGCGTGTCCGCTCCCCGTCGAAGGACGCGAAGCTCCGTGGCGCTCTGCAGGGCCCTGATGTTGCGGCAGAGGTCGTCGAGTGACTGGGCGAGCGTGCGGGCATTCGACATCAGCGCACCGATGGGACCGACATCGAGGGGCTTGACCTCCGCACCCAGGCGGAGGCCGAACCAACGGTCGCCGGCCTCGGCGGCCGCCAGCTCGAAGAAATGCGCGTAGCTCTTGAGCGAGACGAGGGCGTATTCGTCCCTCAGCAACGTGCGGCTGAGCCCGGCCTCGTGCAGGATCAAGTCCGTCCGACCGGAGCGCGCATCGAGCTTGCGCACGACGCGCGCGAGCACGGCTGCCCGGATTGTGCCGACCGTCATGGATCGCCGATCCGCCTCTCCTGGAGACTATTCCCACCGGAGCACATCCCTTCACGACGATCGCCGCCTCGTGGTGGAATATGCCGAAATCGCGCATAACGCGCGCGGTCCGTCTTCGCCAAGCGACCGGGGTTGCCTCTGGGTTAGAAGCTGACGACGATGTCCATCGCCGCGGTGACCGCGTCGCGATCACGGCCCCGGTTGAACGGCCGGCCTCCCTCGGCGTGGTCGTAGCGCAGCTCCGGCCGGATGGCGAAGCCGACCGGCCCGTCCGCCTTCGGCTTGTAGGTGACGCCGACGGTGATCTCGCTATACGTGGTTGGGATCGCCGGGGTGACGCCGAAGGCCGTGTTCGGAAGCCCGATGACCGCCCGGATCGGGTCGAGGCTACGGGGGAATCCGGCGACGAAGTAGCCCTTGGCGTCGCGCCAGACCTCGCCACGCAGGTTGAACGTCAGATCCGGGTTGAGGACCCACGCCATGTATCCGGCGATGCCGTAGGCCTCGGCGTCGATGGCCGTGTCGCGCACGTAATTGAGCTCGCTGACGAAGTTCAAAGTGTCGCTGAACTTGTAGCTGAGCACGAGGTCGTTGAAGTAGCGCGTGTCGCGATCGGCCGCGGGGCTGAGGCGGGCCGGGGTCTCCGAGCCGATATGGGTGATGGCCAGGACCGTCAGCTTGCCGTCGAGCAGGCCGTTGAGGCCGATTCCGAACACGCCCGCGCCCGAACGGTTGTTGTCGCCGAGCCCATAGCCCAGGCCCGTATTGGTGCCGCTATCCACGCCCGCCCAGAGGTCGAGCGTCGGCGTCACGTGCAGGGTCGCCAGGATCCCGGTGTGGAAGGCCGGCACCCCCCAACTGAAGATGTAGGAATGGGAGTAGAACGGGCTCAGCGCCGGGTCGTAGGGCTCGTAGCCGACCGGGGACGCATATTCGCCGGCCTTGACGTCGAGTCCACCAGACGTGAACCAGGGCAGGTGGGCCGAGACGTTGGCTGTCCTGACCACGAGCTGGTTCCGGTCTCCGATCAGCCGGTCGAATTGCCCGACGTAATGCAGGTAGCGCGCGTCGCTTCCATACAGGGCCTGAAAACTGAACCCGAAATCGTAGTCGGTCTGGGCCGGATCGATGACGCGTTCGACGGTCAACTGCAGCTGGTTGAACAGCGGGATGTTGGCCCGGTCGGTCATCACCTGGCCGAACTGGAGGGAATCGCCGCGCTGGCGCGGATTGAGCACGAAGCCGCCCTCGACCTGGACCCCGAACCTGATCGACTCGTACCAGGCCGGGCTGAACGGTGCGGGGAAGGACGGTGCCGGGGCCGAGGCGCTCGGCGTGGGTCCGGGCGGATTGCTCTTCTGCCCTCCCACGGGCAACTCGGGCGTATCGGCGCCAGGGGCTGCCTGCGCGCTCCACGGGATCACGGCGATCGCCAGGGCCGCGCCGAGTCTCGAGAACCGGGGCCGCGGCGGAACATCAGGGTAGGGCATCGTGTCGTTTGCTCGGGTGGTGATGGTGCGGGCTCGGTTACGCATCCGGGCTGGTCTCGCGTCGGCTCGCCCCGTGGACGCACGGGCTGGCGTCCGGGCCACCGGATGGGAGGTAACCCCGCGCGGGCTTGCCCGGCGGCCCGCAGAGCACCGGGGCTCCGGCGGGAGCGGTCGTGAGCGCGAAGGCCATCGCGATCCAGGGAAGGAGGAAGCAGCGGGCGAGATGGAGAAAGGTGAGGCACGGCCCGGCTGCCGCGACGGGATGATCGGGCATGGGATCGCTCCGGTGGGACGAGATCGTGCGGGAGATGTCCGCCGGGACCGCGATGCCGGGTCCGGGCGGTGTCATCCGGCTCCGGCGCCGGGTGGCGGTGGTCGTTCGGTCAGCGCGTCTTGCCGCAGCAGCCGGCCGCCGCCGCGCCCGAGCTGTCGCCGTGCCGGCAGCTCGCGGCGTTGCTGCCGCCGGGCAGATCCATCGCCGGGTTGCCGTAGAAGAAATTGTTCGGCTTCAAGGTGAAGCCGGCATACTCGACCGGCATGACCGGCATGTCCTCGGGCT
This sequence comes from Pseudomonadota bacterium, assembly GCA_023386115.1. GTDB lineage: Bacteria > Pseudomonadota > Alphaproteobacteria > Rhizobiales > Beijerinckiaceae > Methylobacterium. The sequence goes on along the minus strand of JAEWKL010000087.1, from coordinate 7,080 downwards.
TGCACACATGGGTGTGGCCGAAGGTGTGCCAGAGCACGAGATCCGTGTTGTCGATCGATCGACCCTGCCGGATATAGGCCGGCAGGCCGCCGCCCGCATGCTGGTTCGGGTAGTCGCCGCTGGCGAACCGTTCGCGCTCGTCGAAGGGCGTGACCCAGACGTGCTTCGTCGCGAAGCCGCCGCGCCGGAAGACGAAGCTCTCCGGCTGCGCCAGCATCAGCGGGCTCGGCGTCACCACCAGCTTGTAGCCCGGATGCGCACCGAGGACGTTCGTCTTGTTGGGGTTGAACACCTTCCAGTAGCGGCCGGTGGCGCCGTCCGCCTCCCGGGCCGCCTCGCTCTCGTTCGAGAGCAGCCGCGTGCGGACGTCGAAGACGTTGCCGTACGGGTTGTCCGCGCCGATCGGGCGCCCGTGGAACTCGCTCTCCGAGACCGAGTTGCCGTCTCCGTCGACCATCATGTGCAGGCGGGCGTTGAAGAAGTGCTGGTGGGTCGGCCCGCCGAGGCCGTCCGACACCATGCCGCCCCAGGGGTAGGATTCGCCCGGGGCGACGGCCGAGGTCTGGATGATCCCGGTCAGCTTGGCCTCGAGCTGGATCGTTCCGTCCTGGTACAGGTACCAGTAGAATCCGTAATCGTAATTGCCGACCGTCGCGAAGAAGCTGACGACGAGCCGGCGCGAGCGCCGCATCTCGAACACGCCGGTGCGGATCTCATAATGTTTCCAGAGTGTCCCGTAATCCTCCTCATGCATGCAGATCGCGTTCTTCATCACGACCGGAGCGCCGAAATCGTCGAGGCTGGGCACGTCGAAGTAGTGGATGAGGCCGAGGCAGTCGCAGCCGAGCGCGAGGGCGTTGGCGAGGCGGCCGAGGCCGTACTCGCCGGCGTCGAAGGCGCTCTTCCAGTAGTGGTTGGTGCTCGGGTCGGCATAGGGCACGACCATCTCGGTGACGCTCGCGCGATAGATGACCGGACGGGGACCGGACGCGTCCTCCCAGCGCAGGCGGTGCAGCACCAATCCCTCGCGCGGGGTGAAGCCGACGCGGAAGTCCCAGTTCTGCCAGCGCACGTGCCAGCCGTCGACGGTGAAGCTCGGGCCTTCGGGCTGCACGATGTCGAGCGGCTTGAGGGTCTGGCGCGCCGGGCCGAGGCTGGGCGTGTCGTAGTTCAGCTTGCGGCGCGGGATCGGGATGATGCGACCGTCGTCGATCAACGCGATGACCGCCTGGGCCGTGAGGTCGACGACGGCGACCACGCCCTCGATCGGGTGGGCGTAGGCGTTGTCGGTGAGCGCCTCGCGCCAGTAGCTCACGGCGCGGACGAGGCGCCGTCCCTTCTCCTCGTCCCGGTCGAAGTACCCTGCCGAGAACGGATCGACCTGAACGCGCTCGATCTCCTCGTCCGTCAGGCCGCGCCGCCGGATCGCCGCCCGCCAGGTCGGATCCGCCTTCACCACGCGCTCCGCGAGCATGAAGTCGTCGAAGAGGATCGGCGCCTGGCCGTAAGGCGCCTCGCCGAAGGGAAGGGGAGTCCAGGACAGGATCCGTCGATCGACGAGGTCGACGATAGCCTCGCCGACCTCTCCCCGCGGGCCGTCCATCACCACCAGGAAGGCGACGCGGGGGCAGGCCGGAGGCGTCCCCGAGCCGGCCGCCACGGCGTCGTCGAAGGCCAGGACGATCGACTTCCCCGGCTCGCGCAACTCGGCGATGACGAACCGGGCGCGGTCTCCGAGCGCCCTCTCGCGGACGACGATGTCCCGGGCGAGCGTCAGTTCGGTCAGGCTCAGCGGATCGAGCGGATGCATCGGCAGACTCAACGAGCGAAGGGAAGGAAGGGGGCGCGAGTCTCGGTCAGGAGACGGCGCGGCTCATGCGGCCCGGGGCGGCCCGCAGCCGGTTGGCGACGATGCCGGCGAGCATCAGGGCGGCCACGCCGGCGGGCAGCCCGTCGAGATAGGGACTGTCGGACCCGCTCAGGGCCGGCAGGTTGGCGATCAGCAGGACGAGCACGGCGAGCAGCGCGAGCCCGCTCAAGAACGGGGCCACGGCCGTCGCCCAGAGCCGCCGCGGCTGCGCCGCGCGGCGGAAATGGAGAACGACGCTGGCGCTCACGAGCGCCTGGAGGGCGATGATGCCGATCGTCGCGAAGGCGGACATCCAGGAGAAGACGACGGCATAGGGATCGGCCCGGCTGGCCGCGAAGGCGGCGAGGCCGAGCAGGGCGGTCGCCGTCTGGGCATAGCTGGCGCGGAAGGGCGAGCGGAAGGCCGGGTGCTGGTCCGCCAGCCAGGCGGGCAGCCACCCCTCCAGGCTGAGGGCGACGAGGTAGCGGCTGATGGCGTTGTGGAAGGCCAGGATGCTGGCGAAGATGCTCGACAGCAGCAGAACGCTCATCGTCGTCGACGCGAACGGGCCGAGATGGGTCACGGCCTGGTTGAACCAGAAATTCCCCGGATCGTTCGTGGCCGCCGCCACGACATCCCCGGCGCCATAGGCGCAGACGATGCTCCAGGTGACGAAGGTGAAGAAGACCGCGATCAGGATCACCGCGATGTAGGTCGCCCGCGGGACGGTCCGCTCGGGATCACGGCAATCCTGGGCGTAGATGGCCGTCGCCTCGAAGCCGAGGAAGCTCGCCATCGCGAACATCACGCCGATGCCCAGATGCCCCCCGAACACCTCCGTCGGCGCGAACGGCCGGAGGGTCAGCCCCTCCGGACCGCCACCGTGGAGGAGGATCGCGGCCGCCAGGACGACGAGGATGCCCATCTCCAGGATCATCAGCAGGCCGAGGATCCGGCTGTTGAGGTCGAGGTTGCGCAGCCCGATCAGCTGAACGAGACCGAGGGCCGCCAGCGCGTAGACGAACCACGGGACGGCGTCGCTGATGATCGTGCTGCAGAAGAACCCGAACAGGGCGTAGAGCGCGATCTGCACCGCCGTGTAGGAGCCGAACGCCACCAGGGCGGCGCCGAAACCCATCGACGCGCCGAAGCCCTTGCGGATATAGGCGTAGAACGCGCCCGCCTCGACCACGTGACGGCTCATGGCGGTGAAGCCGACACTGAACAGAAGCAGGACGCCGCCGGCCAGGAGATAGGCACCCGGCAGGCCGGCACCGTTGCCCGTCGCGATCGCTGCGGGCACCGCCCCGAGCATGCCCGTCAGTGGCGCTGCGGCCGCCACGACCATGAAGACGACGTGCCAGGGGCCGAGCAGGCGATCGTCGCTGTCGTGAATACTGTCCGTCATGTCGCAAATCTCTGCAAGACGCTTGCAGTTCACGACAGCCGACCGCCTGCCTCAACGGCGAACCGCGCCACGATTCGATGAAATGCGCCAATTGATGAAAAATTTTGCAGGTTGGCGGGTTTTTACCGCCGATCCATGCACTGAAATGCCCATGCTCCCGGGGCCCTCTCGTGGCCGCGTTTCCGGGCCGCGGGATGGCCGGCCCGACACCCGCGTCGCGGCGATGACCGCATCGTCAGCTGGCAGGGCTCTCGATCGGACAGGGAATGTCCGGCCACGCTGGGTCCCGAGCCGGCGCGCAGGGCTGTCGGCGTCCACGAGGAGAGGCCGGCGGTCGCGACCCGGAATGGGCGTCGCGCAGCGACCTGCGCGCCACGAGACGGCCCGAACCGGACCATACCGCCGCCACCCTGCCCGACTATCGCTGCGCTTCGATCAATTCGAGACCTCACCCATGCAGAACCTGCGCGCGGCGCTCCTGACCGCCATCGGCCTTGGCCTGATCGCCCTGGCGATCACGAGCATCGTGGATCGCGACTCTCGGGCGCGCCTGGACCGGGCGCTCGGGCCCACGCCCCTGATCCAGACGGTGAGCAGCGTCACGGCCGCCCCCCTGGCTCAACCGGCATCGCGGAATTGATCCCGCAGCGCCTTCGACCGGACGTGTTCGAAGGCGTTGGCTCAAGCCCGAACGGGCGCCGGCGCTGAAGCGCCGGACGCTTTCGCATCGACGTGCCGATGCGAAAGCGCGATGGTATGACGCGGCGTTCTGCTGTCGCGAGGGCGCCCAGGCCGGACGGCGACAGGGATGCGGACGAGCCCCGTTCATCTGCCTGGACAGCGCAGCTGAGGGCCTGGACTTCGCACGTCCTCGCCGCACCGGCCGAATATCCGTGCGTGCCTCAGATTCTGGCGTCTGCCTGGTTCGCCGTCCCGCACGCGTAGCAGAACCGCTCGAACGTGCTCTTGCGGTGATGGCATGAGACGCACGGCTCGAAGAGCCCGATGCCGCAATGCGGGCAGAAATTGGCCTCGGGGTTTGCCAGGTTCACCGGTCGCTCGCAGCCGGGACAGACCTGCTTCGCCAGCCGCTGCAGCGCCTGCTCGGTCGCGATCTCCGTGCGGCGCTCTTCGTTCGGCCGCGCCTCTGCCGCCCGCTGACGCTCCTGATAGGCCTGCAGCGCGTTGATCGCCGCGCGTCCGAGGATCAGGGTCAGGACGACGCCGACGCCGTACTGCACGTAGCCGCCGTAGCTCGGCAGGTACGGGACCAGCTCGACGAAGAAGGCGAAGGCCGCGGCCAGCGCGAAACCCCACACGAAGGGCCAGTTGCGCGTGTGCCGCCGCTTCATCAGGAGCCAGCCCGCGAGCGCGAGCAGCGGCAGGGTCAGCACCAGGCGGTAGGCGAACACCCGCAAGTCCTGTCCCCGCTCGGCGGCATCGAGCCTGTCCTGGGCGGCGGCACGCAGATCCTGGTCGACGCGCCGCTGCGTCGTCTCCTGGTCCGCCAGCCCGAGCATCGACCTGTTCAGCCCGTCGAGCTGTTCCTCGATGGCGCGCTCGCCCGCCTTCAGCCGGTCGAGCTGCTCCGTGCGCGCGATCAGGCCCGGATCCTGGTCGACGCGCTGGGTCGCATCGCGGGTCTGCAGCCAGTTGCCGAAAGTCTCGCGGGCGGCACGGGACGCGGCTTGCGCCGCCTCCAGGGCGAGCCGCGCCTCCTCCACGCGACGTCCGACATCCTCCTGCTCCCGCCGGAGGCGCTTCAGGGCCTCGGCCGAGGCGGCCGCCGGCTCGCGGTCGAGGAACTGGTCCAGGGTGTAGCGCTGCTCGACCTGCGGCAGGTCGCCCACCACGAGCGAGCCCAGGCCGATCAGGAAGACCGCGAAGGCGAGGGCGATGAACCAGAGAACGAGGTTGAACCAGCGTTCGGAGAGGCGGGAGGCGGATCGCATGCCGGGTCAGCCTCGGTCGCGCGCAGACTGCCATCCCGCTTTACGATCCCCTCGCGGCGGCGGTGCGGGAGGCGCCGTGTCCGGCCACCACGCGAGGGAGAGCGAGCCGGCGATGGGGGAGGGGGCCCGCGCCGTCTTGCCGGCCTTCCGCCCGGGAGCGCCGGCCTGCATGGCACCGAGCACCGCGAGGGCGCCGAGCAGCACCATGAGCACGGAATAGTACTGCATCGGGATCCAGAACAGGGTGTGGCGCCCGCGCAGGATCACGGTCTGCCCCGTGCGGGGATCGACCAGCTCGCGACCCGGACGATGGTTGAGCCGGGTGCCGAGCCACCAGTTGAAGGCCGCTGCCGCGGCCCAGACGAGGACGACCCCGGTCGGGGTCGGGATTCCGATGCGCGCGAGCGCCGGATCGAGGAGCACGCTGCCGAACAGGCCCGCCGCGGCGATGAGCGCCGAGAGCATGCCCCAACCGGACCAGATGATCATGGACCCAAACTCCCCTTGATGAATGCCCGGTCGCGTCCGACGCAGGTCGTGCGGCCGCGTCGCTTCGCGTTCCGAAGAGCCTTGCGCCGTGCAGACCCGGTCTCGCCGCCGCGACCCGCAGGTTCGGGACTTTACGCCGTACGCCGATTGCGGATCAGCGAGAGCAGCGCTCCGACGATGCAGGCCGCGATCGCGCCTGCGCCCACCAGAAGGGTGATGGTCCGGTTCCACAGCCGGTCGAGGCCGAGATCCGTCGTCACGAGGTCCGGGCGAGCCGGGTCGGCCATCACCCCGACGCGGTAATCGCCGGCGTGGATGCCGGAGAAGACGTAGTTCACCCGTCGCGTCACCGTTCCCCCGGGCGTGCGCAGGGAGAGGGTCGCGTCGCAGATGTGGATGACGAGCTTGGCGCTGCACTTGCCCTCGCTGACGCGGGCCTCGGCGGCAGGCTGCGCCGTGGCACGGACCTGCCAGTCCGAGATCACCGCGGGCGCCGTGTAGACGCCACAGGCGACCAGGATGCCGCCGAGCGCCACCACGCCGAACAGGACCCAGATGGTGTTGATCCAGCCCTGCCCCCGGGGCGGCAGCCGCAGGGCGTCGGGACGGTAGGACGAAGCGGTCTCAGGCGATCCGGTCATGGGTCCTCTCCTGTCTCATCAGAAAGACTTTGGCGTCTCAGGACGATTCGGATCTTCAGGCCGGCCCGGTCCCGGAAGGGGCGGCGGGCCCGGCGAGGATCCGCCGGGCCCGGGCGGCTGCCTGATAGGCCGCGATCAGATCGGCGAATCCCTGAGGCTTCATCCCGCGCGGCAGGGGGACCGACAGCGTGACGATGCGGCGCTTCGCGTCGAGCTTCACGGCGTGGCGGCCCGGTCGCCGCTCGGGCCAAGGCGCGGCCGGGGGCAGCAGCATGCGCGTGACCATGGTGCCGTTGGTCACGGCCATGTCGAGGTCGGCGATGTCGTCCCAGGCGATCGTCCGGTCGAGCCCGGGCGACGCCAGGCCGTCGGGCCTCAGGACCAGGGTGATCGGCTCGCCCCGCGACAGGACGACGGCGCCGGCTCCGCCCATGAGGACGGCGAGGCCGAGCGCCGTGACGAGGACCATGGTGGCCTCGCGGGGCAGGATCCCGGGCACGCCGAACACGGCGATCAGCAGGGCGACCAGCGCGAAGAGGCCGGCGGCCACGGCGAGCACGAGGCCGCGGGACCGATAGTTCGCGCGCAACACCCGCTCCTCGCTGCCGACCTCCGCGGCTTTCGCCTCGAGGTGGGCCCGGATCGCCGCGTCGCGCGCCCGCACCACATCGAGGAAGTCCGCGGTCGCCGCCCGGCACAGGCCGGCCGGGTCGGCGAAGTAGGCGGCGAGCTGGCCGAGGG
>JAEWKL010000925.1 GCA_023386115.1 Pseudomonadota bacterium | reverse complement strand
AGGCGCCGGACGCCTGGCCACCCACGTGTCGATGCCAAGGCGCGAGGGTATAAGACTCAATATTCGCGCGTCTTTGAGAATTTTCAACGAATTGGCCTCATTGCAGAAGCCCGGAACGTCCGCTCGCAGGCGGCATGGCGAGGCGGCGGCCGACTGCCAGTACGGCTGATGTCGGGGCGATCCGCTTCGGGGATGCGAACCAGCCGAAGCGGACGCGATGAGATCGCTCTCGATCAGCTAGACTTGGCGCATCCCGCCATCGACGCACAGTTCGGCCCCCGCGACGAAGCTCGCCTCGTCGCTCAGCAGGAACAGCGTGGCCGCCGCCACCTCCTCAGGACGTGCCATACGGCCGAGCGGGATCGGCGCGATCAGCGCGGCCCGCGCCTCCTCCGGCACGCGCGCCATCATGGCGGTATCCGTCGGGCCGGGGGCCACCACGTTCACGCGGATGCCCTGCGGGGCCAGTTCCGCTGTCCATGTGCGCGCGTAGGAACGCAGGGCCGCTTTCGTGGCGGCGTAAGTTCCGTAGGGCGTGATGCCTGCGGCGTCGGCGATCGAGCCCACCAGCACGACGGACCCACCCCGCGCCATCGCGCCCAGCGCCGCCTGCAACCCGAAGACCGTCCCACGGACGTTGACTGCAAAATGCCGGTCGAAATGCTCGGGCGTCGAATCGCGCAAGGTCGCCGGTTCAGAGATGCCTGCATTCAGCACCAGCGCATCGATCCGGCCATGTGTCTCCCGCACCGTCGCCACGACGCGATGCACATCGTCTCGTAGGGCCGCGTCCGCGACGAGACCACGCGCGCCCAGACCGATCCTCGCAGCGGCAGCCTCAACCTCGTCGGCACGCCGCCCGGTGAGGGTGACCGACGCACCCTCGTTCGCCAGCCGCTCGGCGATCGCGAGCCCGATGCCCTTTGCCCCGCCGACCACGAGCGCAACCTTGTCCACCATGCTGGCCATCGCGGCGTCCCTTTATCTGTGACGCGACGAGAGATACACAGCGTGTATCTGCTATCAAGAACGCACTTAGGTTATCCTAGATATGGCCGACGATACCGATCTCGACAGGGCGGCCGCGTGCGCGCTCGCCAACATGGCGCGGGTCCGCCCGGTGCTGGACAAGATCGCCGACAAGTGGACGATCCTGATCCTCACGGTGTTGTGCCCGCGACCGTCACGGTTCAACGCGATCAAGCGGCGGCTCGACGGCATCACGCACAAGGCGCTGGCGGACGCGCTGAAGCGGCTGGAGCGGAACGGTCTGGTCACCCGGACCGTGCTGCCGACCACACCGATCGGCGTCGAATACGCGATTACCCCGCTTGGTCATTCGCTGCGCCAGCCCTTCGAGGCGCTCTGCGCGTGGGCACTCGACAACGGTGCAGCGATCGAGGCAGCCAACAACGAGCATGACAGCAACAAAACGAAGTCGTGACAGCCCGTCCGCTTGTGGTTCGCCACATGTTGACGCGCTGCGTGAGGAGTCGAGGGGCGCGTCTCCCAGGCCGGCAGGGTGTCAGCTCGAGCGCCGGCCGGCAACGGCTCGCCTGCGGCCTCCTGTCCGACGCGGCGGCTTCCGGTCCTGGGGCTTGACTCCCTGAGCTTCGCTTCGATTGGCGGAAGAGGAGACGCGCCATGACCCACAGCGACGACTTCATCGTCGAATCGTCTCCGATGCCGAGATGCGCACGGCGCTGCAGACGGCGATCCTGCCGGCGCCGGTCGGATGAGCCTCAGCGACCAAGGACGAGTCCGTTGAACGACAGGGTGGCCGCATAAACCGGCCGTTTGCCCTCATCGCTGATCAGTACTGACACCGTGTGACAGTCACCGTTGGGCGGGATTTTGTCTAAAGCTATTTCTGGAAGAGTCCGTTTAGCGTGCAATATGGCTTCGTTTAAGTTTGAGCAATCAATCCCATTCTCATCCTCCCACCAAGAATTATCGTGAATGTCGAAGTAGTAACGAGGCACGGGACACCTTGGACCTGCTGGCCCCCCTGATGCAATCGCCGGTATAAAACCAAGCGATTAGCCTCAGACAGGTTCCCTTACAAAGGGCTCGGAATGCGCTTCAAATGTGTGCACTTTAGGCGAAAGCGGAGTGCACCATGCCGATCGGCTCCGCGAGCGCTCCCGTGAGCGCGCCACATGGTGGCCGGCCTGGGAAGACCTCGCCACGACGGACCCGTTCGAGGCCGGGCTGATCCGGCCTGTCCCCGACGGGCGCGCCCTTGCTCCGCGCTCCCGGCGCCGCGGTCCTGCCTCGGCGAGCCGCTGCGATGCCGGCGCTCCCCTCCTGTCTCCGATTCCGACCGGCGCCATATGGCGCGGGGCCGATCTCCTCTCGCTGTCATGAGGTGCTAATGCTGCGTTCCACTCTCCCCGCGCTGATCGCGCTGGCCGCCCTCGCCGGATCGCCGGCACTCGCCTTTGAGCCAGACAGAGCGGGGCGCTACGGCGGCCTCGATCTCGACAAGCTCGATGTCGGCGGTCGGGTCACGCTGACGCCGTCGGGCTGCACTCCGCTGAGCGGGCATTATGCCTCGCCGTCCTTTCTCACGTGGCGGTTAAGCTGCTCCGGTGTGTACGCCTCGGGCAAATCGGAAATTCCGATCATTGCAGTCTCAGGAGCGGATGCGAACGAGCCCCGGGGACAGTTCGCAACGCCCAATCTGGCGATGGCTGGCAGAGCTTTCCTCTTGCTGCAGGCGGCCATGGACAAGCAGGCGCTTCCCGAGGTCGGCGTCTTCGTCAACCTCGACGCCTCTGCGGGCCGCGCCGGCTTGCCGTCCGGCAATTCGGCCCAGAAGGTGGGCGTCCAAGTCTCCGCCCGCTCCCGACCCGGCGCGGGAACCGACCCGGGCTCGATGTGGGGTCTGAACCTCGACATCGCTGACGAAGGCAAAAAACCGAGTTTCGTCGTCGGCGAAGAACTCGACTACCACCAGAACAACCCGGCCTGCGCCCCTGATGCAAAAAATAGAAGCGGCTGCTTCCATGTCCAGTCCTGGCACTCGTATCTGAGTAGCTATCCGGCGGATTACGATATCCTCATCAACAGCCAAGGGGCTAACACTTACAAGCATAAATGTTCGGTGTCTGGTGCGTCCGTGACTGCGACCAGCTCGGCGTCGAGCTATAGCGTGGGCGATACTAGCACCATCACGATTGCCGGCACCCGTTACCGCGTGGCGTCGGTGCAGTCGGCCGCCTCCCTTACCTTGCGAAAGAACATCGGCACCGTCACCAACGCGGACTGCAAATGGAGCAACAACGCAGTCGGCAGCGGCCTGCTGATGACGGACAACCCCGACGCCCCGATCACACGTGACAGTGATGTCATCCTGAACACTTGGTCCGATACCTCGATCAGTATCGGCGGAGGTCATCGAGTGGGCATCAACATGACGAACGACAGGGGTTTGGAGCACGCCATTCTCGTGCCGGCCGGTGCGAAGGTGTGCATCAAGGACAACGACTTTTGCTTCTCCTATTCCGCCGTTGCGGGCGTCATGACCATGAGCACAGGATCGAGTGAGGCTTGGCAGGTCGATGCGAGGGGCCAGCAATACGCCTCCGGCTTCATCGTCAGCGCGACCGGCTCGGGCAACGTCGCCGGTGTCTCCTGCTCCGGGCCGCCGACGAGCCACTTCCAGGTGACAAAGGGCATCGTCACCCGCTGCTGATCCCTTAACCGCTCCAACGGAAGCGATCTTGCGTTAGATAATGCTGGCCATTTTGGTGTCCTGCGCCTGACGGTTATGTCAAAGCGGTGAGCCTGCAAGGAGGCGCGGATGACCTGCCGCGTGCCCCCTATAATCGAGCTGAGCGTCGAGAACCGAGCCGAGCGCGAGAGCTGGCTCGCCGCCGCAAAACCGCTCGAGGTCTGGCCTTGCGGGCCGGAATCGTGCTGCTGGCCGCCCATGGGCTGAGCAACACCGCCATCGCGGCGGAACTCGCCACCGGCAAGCACACGGTCGGCAAGTGGCGCGAGGGCTTCGCTCGTCAGCGCGCAGACGGGCTGCTGGACGAACCTTGTCCGGGCGCGCGACTTCGTGGCGATGAACGGCCGGGGCGAGGAGTGAGGCGTGGCCGCAACCCGCGCCGGCCCTACAACGAGGAGGCGCGCGAGATCGCGCCGCATATGGTCGGGGCCGCCCAGGCCGCGGGCGAGACCACCACGGCCGTCTCGTGCCACAGCCGCCGCTGCACCGTCATCATCGCGACCGACCGCATCCCAGACGACCTGCCCTCCCCCGATCTTGCGATCCGGGTGCACTGCTCCGCCTGCGGGAGCCGCGACGCATCGGTGATGACGGACATGCAGGCGCACTATGCGGGGATCCACGCCGAGGGCGGATGACGGATGCAAACGGCCGGGCCGCGCCGGAGAGCGACCGCGTCATCGGCCGGGACGTCCCGCGACTGGATAACGGGTGACAAACGAAGACATTTAGCTTGGCGGCTGCAGGCTGTTCTCGGGGCGGTCCCTACAAGGAAGTCATTGGCGCAGCGTGACATTCAGTCACAATGTGCAACGTGCTTCCTTCCAAGAACAAACATGTCAACGACACCGTCGGCCATGGGGGCCGCATGACGATTGATTACGCTATCGCAGGATCGGGGCAATCGCGCTCCCATGGCGGCTTTCTTATACAGTTGCAACCATGCGTCATAACTGATAAGATTGGAATCAATTGCGCGACAATGGGGAAATTTGATGAGCGGTACAAAATTTGATTTTAGCGAAAGACAAGATACCGTTAATTCATTCGGTGGGTTTGCAAAAATCGGCAATGACAGTCTGATCAACATCTGGTCACAAGCTGGTCCGGATGGCTACAACATTGTTGGACAAATAACGAGTGCCGATGGTTCGAGAGGATCGGTTTTCACCGTCGCACATACCGGTAGCGAGCCGCCAACGAACACCTTCGGCACACCACTTTATACGCTCGAGAACGGAAACGTCGCCGTATCGTACGGCACCGAAGCGGGGTTCTCCGCAAATATCATCAATCCGTCCGGAACCGTTGTCGGGCAGACAGTGTCTTTGGCGGGAACGATGTCTTTGCCGGTGTATGACGGCTACAGCGAGATCCATCCGCTCGTGGGCGGTGGTTTCGTCGTCACACGCTTGGAGCACCCGAGCCTCAGCCCGGGCCCGATCGCGGCAACGGCCTTCGACGCGCAGGGCAATCCACTCGGCGCGACCTATCGGGCCCAGTCCGACTTCGCCGAGTACCACGTGCAGGATGTCGTCGCGCTGTCGGACGCGGGCTGGTTGATGCTGTGGAAGCCGCCGGGCGGCGGCCTCGTGGCTCAGCGCTTCGCTGCGTCCGGCGCCCCAAGCGGAGAGACGTACTCCGTCTCCGGGACGACGGGGTACATCCGGTGGGTGTCGGACGTCAGCTCGACGCGGCTGCAGGATGGTCGGATCGCTGTCGCATGGTCCGAGCAGGATCCCGGAACGCAAGCCTATGGAATCCATGTCCGCCTGCTGGACACCAATGGGGTCCCCATCGGCGAGAACCAGCTGATCACCGACGCGACACACACCGCGCTCTCACCGACGGTGACGGCGACGGCCGAGGGATACGCCGTCTCGTGGCTTGAGGGATCGTTCGGCTACGCGTGGGATGCCGGATGGAACACGAGCCTGCATGCGCAAACTTTCGACCTTGCAGGCCATCCGAGCAGCGCGCCTCAGACTATCGCGACCGGGACCTACGGCCTCTACGTTGCCGCTGCACCAACGAACGGCGGCGTTGCCTATACTTGGTCGACGCACGATGCGGACGGGCGGGGCGTCGGCTTCGCGGCACTTGACGCGACCGGGACCATCGTCGCCCAGAGCCAGCTGCTCAGTGGTGAGCAGCAGGCGGGACGGCAGGACCCCGCCTTCAAGGCCCTTTCGCTCGGCGACACCGTGTATGTCGGCTGGACGGATATGCAGACGCAGCAGACCCACCTGGTCCGGGCCGAGGACGCCACGACCGTCCCATGCTACGTGACGGGCACGGAGATCACGACGGGCCGCGGCGAGATCGCCGTCGAGAATCTGCGGATCGGCGATCGGGTGGTGACGATCTCCGGTGAGGAAAGGGCGGTGATGTGGATCGGCCACCGCACGATCGATTGCCGCAAAGCCACGCGTCCGGCCGAGGTGCGGCCCGTCCGCATCGTTGCGGGAGCCTTCGCACCCGGCTTGCCGCGCCGCGACCTCCTCGTCTCGCCCGACCACGCCGTCTTCTTCGACGACGTGCTCGTGCCGGCCAAGGCGCTCATCAACGGGTCGACCATCCGCCAGGTGGAGGCGGGACAGGTCACCTACTACGGCATCGAGCTCGACAGCCACGACATGGTGCTGGCCGAGGGCGTAGCCGCCGAAACCTACCTTGATGACGGCCAGCGCGACCGCTTCGACAACTACGAGGGCGACGGCTCCGACCTCGACCGCACCAGAGCCTTCACACGGGGGGGATCCTACCGTCCTCTGAGGTGGGAAGGGCCGCAGGTCGCCGCCGTGCGCGCCTGGATCGACGCGCGGGCCCGCCAACTCGGCAAGCCGCCGGTCTACGGTCTCGATGCCAGTGACGCGGACGCCGATCCCGTCGAGCGGACACCCGTCGTGGGTTACCTCGAGACGGTGTCGCGCGAGGCGATCTCGGGCTGGGCTTGGGTGAAGGACAGGCCCAACGACACCGCCGTTCCGGAGCTTGTGCTGGACGGAACGGTGATGGCCACGTTCGCGGCGGATCAGTACCGGCCGGATCTGGAGAAGGCTCGGATCGGCGCAGGGCGGCACGCATTCCGGCTGCGTCTGCCGCCGGAGGCCTACGAAGCGAATTGGACCCATGTCGGCGTGCGAGTCCGTGGGAGTGGCCAGCACCTGCGCAAATCGCCGGTGCTGATGTCGGGCGAGGCCAGCGAGCCGCTGATACGGGCTTGAACCGAAGCGGCGAATCGGGCGCCGCCACCACACGAAAAAGCCCCGCGCGGCGGCTGCCGGCGGGGCTGAGGATGCGTCACTGGGGATCAGTGAAGATGCCGGATAACGGGCTGGCCGCGGGCGGGTTCCGGTCACCTCGGAGCATCGTACTCGTCGCCGTGATCGGCCGGACGATGTCGGCGAGGCCTGAGGGGTCGGGCTGACCAGCGTCAGGGAGACGACCAGGATGAACATCGCCGACCAGACCGCCCCGCGCTGGAACTTGTCGCGCGGCGGCACGGCCTCGCCGAACAGGTTCGGCACGGTGACGGCGATGGCGAGCGCGACCCAGCCCAACACCACCCACACGTCGAAGAACGGGTTGTTGACGAGATGTGCCGACGGCCCGGCGAGGCGCCAGAACGGCCCGACGGCGGTGTTGAGGTCCAGCGCGCAGCAGAACAGGACGATCATCGTGGCGTAGCGGTGCAGCCCGCTCGGCCAACCCTCGGTCGTCATCGGCATCCTGAACGGACGCCAGCAGGCGAACATCCCCCCGAAGAGGATCAGGACGAACGCTCGCGGCCCGTCCCACCGGGGGCGGATCGGGGTTACGCGTACCATGATCGCGTATGCGAGCAGCTCGACCCCAGGGCCATCCGCGCTCGACCTGCAGCAGCACGTCCTGGCTGACCGACGCGTCGGGCCACTCATCATCAACGCGGCGACGGACAAGCCCTACGCCGAGTGGGTCTTCACCCGGGAGTGGCGTAAGATCACGGAGGCGGCCGGTATCCCGGACGGGGTCCGCAACATGGACGCCCGGGCCGGCGCGATCCCCGAGGGCGACGAGGCCGGAGCGGATCTCGATTCGCTGAAGACCGTGGCGGCCCACGCGACCACGTCGACCACGGTCCGCGGGGTGGGCTCGGCCTGTCGCGCGCCGTGGCAGCCCTGCGGCTCAATCACCGGGAGAGCCGGAACGAGGCCTGAACAGGCGTGGGGAACGCGACGGGGAACGCCAGCCCAACGGTAGGGCAGCCTAAAGCCCTGCTCTGCAAGGTCAAAAAAGCTGGAGCGGGTGAAGGGAATCGAATCCTCGTATTCAGCTTGGAAGGCTGTATTGACGGAATGACGACCTCCCTAGAACCGGTTAACCACCTTCCCACAAGCGCCTGACTACACTGCATTTTTCCTGCTTTCTCCGCACTCATCTGTGTTGCCCCGTCCGATAGGGCTGTGTTGTATCCCTGTTGTATCTGTGGGAACGGGGCATGGCGACGACGAAGAGCCGAGGAAGCTACGAGCGCGAGAGGGTGCGCATGACCGCGGCGACGGTCGAGCGAGCCGCCGCGATGATCGCGGGGGACAAGCTCGCCGGCCGGGGCGCCGAGATCCTCGACATCGACACCCCCGGCCTGACGCTCCGGATCACCCGTGCCTCGGGGACGTGGTACCTCCGCCACCGCCGGGGGACGTATCGGCTCGGCAACATGGACACCCTGACCCTGCCGGCCGCTCGCCTCGCGGCGGCCCGAGCCCGCACGGACGTCGAGGCCGGCCTGAACCCGAGGGAGGACCTCGGGGTATTCGAGCGCGTGCTGGAGAAGGGCCGGCCCGTGCAGCTCGCGGCCGACGCGGCGTTCGCCGAAACCGTCCGAGCGCAGTCCGACGCCGACCGCCGCAAGCGCGGCCCATGGCAGTGGCGCGACCTCGTCGAGGAGTTCCTGCCCGTCAAGACCAAGAACCTGAAGGAGGGGTACGGGCCGAAGTATGCGGCCTACCACCGGGGCAAGGAATTCGACGAGATCTGGGAGCAGGACCTCGGCACGCTCGAATTCTCCGACCTGGAGGCACTGCGCGACCGAGTCATCGAGAACCGAACGCGGTCCGCCGCGGCCCGGGTCGTCCGTCAGAACCGCGAGATGCTGACGTGGGCCTGGCAGTACCACGCCACGAGGGCTGGCTTCGGGGAGGTGCAGCACCCGTGGTGGGACAGGTGGGCGATCCAGTACAAATGCGGGATTCGTGAGCACGTCCCGACGACGACGGAGCTCGTGCGTACCCTCCTCATGGCAGAGCACCACCTTGCCCTGGGTGGCACAACCCAGGAGACGGGGCCCGGCATGATCGCCGCGCTTTGGGCCATCGTGCTTACCGGGCAGCGTACTGGGCACCTGACGAAGACCCGGCGGGACGCGATCATCGACATGCCGAGCCGGCCCGGCTGGGAGGTGTGGACGTGGACGGGCGCCATGATGAAGGGCGGGAAGAGCGGGTCCCGGCCGCACGCCCTGCCGATCCCGCCGGCCGCGATCGAGGCGATCAGGCGCGCCGGGGCCCCGGACGGGGACTGGCTGTTCCCGAGCCGCGTCGAGGGGAAGCCGATCAGCCCCACCGGCATCAACCAATTCTTCTAACGCCTGGAGGGCCGCATGAAGCCGGGCAAGGGCGAGGCGGTCACGCCGCGGGAGCACGGTAACCTGTTCGAGGCCTACTGCATCCGGCGGTGGACCCCGCACGACGCCCGTCGGTCCCTCACGACGTTTCTCGACGACGAAGAACTCGGCGGCGCCAGAAGCGCGATCAGCGCCCACAGCAAGGACAAGTCCGAGAACCGGGAGGAGGCGAAGATCGAGGACATCACCCGCCGCGTCTACGCGAAAGCGCAGCGGCTGGAGCTGAAGGCAAAGGGCATGGAGCCCTGGGTCGCCCACGTCCTCGCCGCCTACGAGCGGGAGCGCGCCCGCTTCAAGCCGATCGGCTGACCTCTTACGTTCGAGATATCCCGCGATCCGGCCTCTTATGCGCAGGATATGACGTCCTGACGCCCCGGGGCCGGCCTTAGAGCGCCTATCTAAACCGCCTTCGCTCCTGTTATTTCAACCACTTAGCGGGTGCCGGGACGGGTTAAGTTAGGGGCTCTTATGCGCAACCACCCGGCTTGCCTCAGGGGCGGGCCGGCACGAGGATTCGGGCATGCCCGACGAGTACGATCCCTCCGCCCTGCGCGTCCTTGAAGGGATGACCCCGCTCCGGCGGCCGGCTGGCCATGCTGATGACGCGGCCGACCCCGCCTGGCTGGCTCTCCCGCCGGAGGAGCGGACGGCCGTGCTGGAAAGAGCGGCCCGGATCTCGGGGGACCTCTCGCAGGGCGACATGATCGCCCTCGCGGTCTGGCGTCTCGGCCTCCGGGCCCGAGACCTCGCCGCGAAGAGGGACCCGGGCGCGCCCGCGGCCGAGGCTGCCTACCGCCAGGCCGAGGCCGCTGCGATCGAGGCCGGACATCTCATGCGCCGGGTCGACGCCGCGGACCTGCGGGCCCGGTACCCCGTGCTCGCCCGCGATGCCGAGATCACGATCGGGGTGGGGTGGCAGCCCCTGCTCGAATCCGTGCTCGATTGGCTCGCCGGGATGGCTGTCGTTGTCCGTCTCGTCCGGGAGAAGGCGGCCGGCTTGGACGTGAAGATCTATCCAAGGGGATCGTGGCGCCCCGAGGACTTCGAGGCGGTCGGACCGGTGAGGGAGCGCGCCGTCGAAACGAGCCTCCGGACGTGCGAGGCCTGCGGCGCGCCGGGGACCGTGCGGAGGGTCGGTCGGTGGCGGACGCGGTGCGACGCGCACGCCGAGCTCTAGATGCGTCTATCCTTTCCGAGGTCGCTCAGGCGCTGGATTAAGATATCAGGGCCTGGGTAGGTTAGCCCAAGCTGCTCGAAGAACCGCCGCTCCTCCGCGATCTGCGTGACGACCTCCTCCCAGTTGCGGCCGTGCGCCTCGACCATCTCGCGCAGGGTGATCGGCGTCGTGGGGCGTGATCCTCGGCGGCGAACGGGTCGACCCGCTGCAGGGGCTCCTTCCGCTCCAGGCCGATGCCGGTCATGTCCAGCACGACCCGGCCCTCGGTCAGGTAATCGCGATAGCCGGCGTCCTCCAGCAGACCTCGGATCTCGTCGTAGGCCTCGTTCGAGACAGGCAGGCGGGCGATGGTCTGGGTGTGGGTCACGCGTTTCCTCCAGCGCTTGGTCCGATGTGACGCCGCGCCCGGTGCGCGGCCACGACGGCCCCCCGCATCCGGTCGAGACGATCCCTGATCGATGCGACGCAGGCCGGCACATCGACGAGGTATTCCTGTGTGGCGAACCGGTCGGGATTCCTGCGGTAGAACTCCGACCCGTTGGGGGGGGCAGCCCGACCAGGGCGTCCTCGGTCACCTTCGCCCGGGCCTCGGTCGCCTCCTGCCGGGCGCGCTGCCGGTCGAGCAGGTTCATGAGCTCCAGCACCCGGCTGGCGAGCTCGTCCTTCGAGCGGTTCATGAGGGACCGGCGAGTCACCCGCGAGGTGAACTCGATGACGCTCATGCCCGCTCCCCCATCATCCTCGACGCGGCGGGCGCCATGTACGCCCCGCCCCCGAACGCCGGGGGCGTGAACGTCGGGCCGCCCCATCGCCGAAGGCGCGCCTCGTCGATTGCGCTCCGACGATAGAACTGCTCCAGGTACCGGCGGGCGGAGTGGTAGGCTTGGGTGAACCTGACGGTCCGGATCGCCCGCGCTCGATCGGCTTCCTGGCGCCGGGAGGCGAGCTTCCGGTGGCGGATGGGGTGGCTCTTCTTCATGCCCGCATCCTCGCTACCCGGCGCCGGTCGTTGCGGCGTTCCCTCCGCACCGCGTGCTCAATCCACCGGGCGAACATGACCTGGAGGCGGGCTTGCCTCTGGGGCTGTCCGCCGATGTGCTTCTGCGCGATGATCTCCTCAGCCTGTCGGGAAGCCGCCAGGGCGATGGTGTCGATCGTGACCTGCTTCATGGTCGGGCCTCCTCGGGCCGGCCATAGTCCGCCGCGCCCGGCTTGCCCGAGCAGCCCGAGTGGTCGACCCCGGAGAGGTGATCGAGGATGCGGTGAAGGTGGTGACGCAGTCCGGGGTTATCTGACCAGCCGCCCCGCTCGCCATCGTTGAGGCATTCGATCGCTCGAAAGGTGCTCGCCAGCGCAGCCGGGACATCGGCCGCGCCCGGCACCGGTGTCACGACCTGCGTCGCTTCCAGCACGAGCCGGCGCAGCTGGCTCCGGAAGCGGAGGATCAGGACGGGCTCGGAGACGATCTGGCTAATGCGCTCCGCCTAGGGCGGGCGCAAGAAGACGGGCCGGACGTTCGCCGTCGTCATGTGCTTGCCGTCTCGCAGCACCTTGAGGTCGCCGTGCACGCCGTCGAGCTCCAGGGCCCAACCCCTGCCCGTCCGCCGCTTCATGCCGTCGATCGCCTCGGCGAGGATCTCGTCGATCGCCTCGTCGCCCAAGTCTCGGATTTCCATCGTCCCCTCCATCACCAGAAGCTGCCGACCGCCGGCAGATCTGCCGTCGGCTTCGTCTCCGCCTCGAGGGCGGCCTCCTTCCTGCAGTCCGGGCAGGCGACGAGCTCTTCCTCGGGGTCGCCGAATTCAGAGCCGCACTCGCCAAGCTCCCAGTTCGAGAGCACGCCTTCGCCCCCGCAGGTCCGACACCAGTCGTCCTCGAATTCCTGCGGGTATTGGTCCCGCCACGACTCGGCCGCGGCGGCGTTCATGGCGTCGATGTTCGCTTCGCGGGCGGCCTCGGCCTTCGCCCAGCAGGCGCTCCGCGCCTCGGCGTCCTTCTGGCAGTAGCGGTCGACCCGGAACTCGTAGGTCTCGGCATCGAGCAGGGCGACCTGTTCGTAGCGATCGCCGGCGCGAATCCCGGCGCAGTCGCAGTAGCAGCAGACGTGCGCCTTGCGGGCCGTGAGCTCCGCCCTCTTCAGGATGCGATCCTTGGGGGCCTCGCAGTCCTCAGGGCTGATGCCCTGCCAGTGGAGCTGTTCGGAATAGCTCGACACGGTCAGCCCTCCACCGGCTTGAAGGCGGCGGTGAAGTCGCGGCACGAGAGCAGGAACGGCGCGCACCCCTTGCGGCGCGCGACGACGTAGCCCTCGACGACGCCCATCACGCGGACCGGGCCGGTCTCGTCGGACCAGTGCGAGCCGACCGCCGGCGCGGCGGCCGGGGCGGGAGCGGGCGCCTCGCCCTGGCGGGCGAGCCACGCTTGGAAGC
>JAEWKL010000913.1 GCA_023386115.1 Pseudomonadota bacterium | reverse complement strand
GGCCCCGGGTCCGGGGGACGAGTTCGCGCCCGATCCGGCGGTGTTCGTCGCCCGCACCGCCCGGCTGCACGGCCGGGTCGCCCTCGCGCCGGGGGCGAGCGTGTTCTTCTCCTGCATCCTCGAGGCGACGGCGAGCCCGATCGTCGTCGGGCCCAACGTGAACGTGCAGGACAATTGCGCGCTTCATGCCCGGACCGAGGGCCTGGTGATCGAGCGCGACACCACGCTCGGCCACAACGTGACCGCCGGCGACGGGCGGATCGGCCCGGGTTGCCTCATCGGCATGGGCGCCCGCCTCAGCCCCGGCACGGTGGTGGAGGCGGACGTGCTGCTCGCGGCCGGCAGCAGCACCGATCCGGGGCAGGTGCTCGATTCGGGCTGGCTCTGGGCCGGGCGCCCGGCCCGGCCCCTGTCGCGCCTCGATACGGACCGCCGCGCCATGATGGCCCGCACCGTCGCGAGCTACGCGGCCTATGGCCGGGCCTATCGCAGGCTCCAGGATCATTCGCTCCGGGAGGGGAGGGACTAAGGGATCCGGACCGCGTGCTCCCCGCCGCGTGGCGCAGCCGGATCACCGCCGCGGATCCGGCTTCCGCCTAGAGTTCGATCAGGACCACCCCTTTGAGGTGGCCGGCACAGGCGTCCTGCAAGGCAGACACCGCGCGTTCAAGTCCCTTGTACGTCGTTTTCGGAAGATGAATGCGTCCGTCGCGCGTCCATGCTTTCAGATCGCGGATCCAGACATCGAAGGCATCCGGGGAATGATCCGCGCTGAAGCCGCGCAATGTCATGCCTTTGAAGATGATGTGAAAACTGTCCAATGTGACGGGAGCCTGCAACGATGCCTTCTCGGCGTTCATCTCGGCTGTCAAAGCGCCGAGCAGGACGCAACGGGCATCGTCCTTGGCCAATGAGACGGCCGCCGCAAGCTGCTCGCCGCCCACCATGTCCACGATCACATCGACGCCGTCGGGCGCGGCCTTCGCGAGTTGCTCGACCACCGAGCCGCCGTCACGGGTGACGACCGCGTCATAGCCCAGCTCGTCCTGCATCCAGCGGGCCTTGTCGCGCGTGCTCGTGCTGCCGACCACGCGCCGCGCGCCGAGGAGCCGGGCGATCTGTCCCGCCATCGAGCCGATCGCTCCCGCGCCGCTCGAGACGAACACGGTGTCGCCGTCCTTCACCCGGACGCCACGGGTCAGTGCGGCATACGCCGTCCAGCCATGACCCAGATAGGCAGCGGGATCGGGATCGTCGCCATCGACGGGCTTGCAATCGTGCTCGTGGACCATTGCATAGTCCCGCCAGCCGAGCGGATGCTGGACGAGGCTGCCGACCGCGATGCCGCACGCCGGTCCCGCCTCGATGACCTCACCGATCGCGCCGTCTGCCAGGGTGTCGCCGGGGGTGAGGGGCGGAAACGGGATCCCCTCGGCGGCCTTAGCATCGTCCTGCGCCATCAACCGTGTCGAGATGGAGACCCTGAACCAGCGATTGCGGACGACGACGTCGTGCGGTCCGGGCGCCGGAATGATCGTGTCTGCGATGACGAAATCCTCGAGACGAACGTCTCCCCTGACATGGCGAACGAGTTTGACTTCGCGATTATTGGTTTGTTTGGTAGGCATGGCGAGAGCCCCGAGCCGATGATTGCGATCAATTCTGGGCAAGCTTCAGATATGAGCGTATGCTCATATTATGAACGGAGGTCGGCCATGGCTACTCGCATTTCCCCAACGCATCGCGCGATGCGGAAAGCTCCCAAGCAGCAGCGTTCTCAGAGCACGGTGGAGAGCATCGTCGAGGCAGGCGCTCGCGTTTTGGCGCAAAGTGGCTGGGCCAACTTCACGACCAACGCGGTGGCGCGCACGGCTGGCGTCAGCATCGGCTCCCTGTACCAGTATTTCCCGAACAATCTGGCTATTGCCGAGGCCATTCGGAAGCGCCATCTCGACGACATATTGCGTACCATTCCCGACATCGAGGCGGACGCCGAAAAAATTCCGCTCGAACAGAACGTTGCTCGATTCATCGATGGGATTGTCGCGCTTCATGCGTCAAATCAAAATCTTCATCGCGTCCTCATCGATGAGGTGCCGCTCGCTCCGAGAGAATTCTACGATGATTTCGAGCGCGAATATTATCGCCGCTACGAAGCTCTCATCCGGGCGGCCGCTGCATCGGACGATGCGGGATCAGACCACTCCGTCGCGGCCCGCATCCTCGCCGATGCGTTGGAAGGGATCGTCCATGCCGCCTCTCGTCGGAACAATCTCATGTCGCCTATCGTCAGGAGCGAAGCGACGAGGATGGTGATATCTTACCTATTGCCAAGAAAATGAAGGTAAAATTTATAAAAAACTATCAGATTTGCTTGGATGTGCATCGCCTCGGGCGACGATCACTCACGTCAGGCAGGCTCAATCACCGCGCTTCTTTCGCGCGTGCCGCATGTCCCAGAATCCGACGAAAATCTGATCGTCTGCAACATCGCCAGCGATCATGCCGTTTGTGCCTTTATCGTTCAAGAACAACGTGCTGCAACTGGGCCTTGGGCTCGCCTTGATCTGAACGATCTGGCCAACCTTGACGCCTATGATGGCTTCGATGACCCGAGCCGAAGCGTAAGCCTGCGGTTGAGCGCTGCCTTCCAGAGCGTCATAGACGCTCATCACGACGACCCGCGCGATGACCGAGCTCCCGTGGGCCTCTGGCGGTACCGTGCCGAGGGACGCCGTCTTGCCAGGCGGCACGGCAGGCGAGGCCGGCCGTGGGCAGCGAAGCCATAGCCGGAGCAGCCAAGGTTGGACCTCGACAGGCGCTGACTACGGGTCCGAACAGCATGCTGACCCCCATTCCACATCTAGGGGGCATGCGACGGCAGACCCTAGAGCCCCGCCACCGCCCGTCCGGTCCCGGAGCGGCGGGCCGCCTCCGCCACGTCGAGGAGATGAGCGAGCTCGGCCGCCGCCGCCGCGACCCGCTCGGCAACGCGCTCGTCGGTGACGACACCGTCCTCGATCTCCGCCTCGCCGGCATAGACCGCGGTCGGCGCCACGTGGGCGGTGAAGAAGCCGAAGAGCGGGCGTAGCTGGTGCTCGACCATCAGGGCGTGGCGCGGGCCGCCGCCGGTCGCGGTGAGGACCACCGGCTTGCCGGCGAGGGCGGCCGGTTCGAGGAAGTCGATCACATGCTTGAACAGGCCCGAATAGGAGCCGTTATGCACCGGCGAGCCGACGATCAGCCCGTCCGCGCCTTCGATCGCCTCGATCATGTGGGCGATCGGCAGGGGCAGGCCCTGCCGGGTGGTGGCGCCGAGTCCGGTGCCGACCTCGGCCAGGTCGTAGACCTTCAGGTCGATCGGGCGGCGGCGGCCGAGCTCGGCCGCGACGGCTTCCACCAGCGCGCGGGTCCGGGAGGGGCGGCGGACGTTGCCCGAGAAGGCGACGATGCGGGCTGGTCTCACGGCGGGCTCCGGTTGGCTGGCGGCGACGGGGATTCTGGAACGATCTCGCGGCCTCGCGTCGGCCCCGAATGTGCCGGGCGCGCGCGACAGGTCAATGCGAAACCGGTGCCAGGGCTCCCCGTCCCTTAACGGGACGCAGCGTCCCACGTCTCCAGAAGATGGGGCAGGGCGGTGAATTCGTCGAAGACGCGAAGGGCCCCTGCGGCCAAAAGGTCCGCCCCGGCCCGGTCATGCGCCCAGTGTCCGCCGCCGCAGAAGCCGAGGACCGGCATCCCGGCGGCCCGCGCCGCGGTGACGCCCGGCACGCTGTCCTCGATCACCACGCAAGCCTCCGGCGCCACGCCCATCTGCCCGGCGGCGTGGAGGAACAGGTCCGGGAAGGGCTTGCCGCGCGCCACCATGGCGGCACTGAAGACGTGGCCGTCGAAGAGATCCAGGAGGCCGGTGAGGGCGAGCGCGTGGCGCAGGCGCTGGGGATCGCTGCTCGAGGCGACGCAACGCCGCTTGCGCATCGTCTCCAGCACCGCGCCGGCGCCGGCGATCGCCGTCAGCTCGGCATCGAAGGCCCGCAGGGTCTCGGCCCGCACCGCGTCGACGAAGCCATCGGGCGTCGGCACGCCGTAATCGGTGGCGATATGCGCCATGATCGAGGTCATGCTGGTGCCGGTGAAGCGCCGCGCCACCGTGTCGAGGTCGATCGGCACGCCGATGCGCTGCAGGTTCTCGGTCAGGCGCGCGAGGCTGATCGGTTCGCTGTCCACCAGGACCCCGTCGCAATCGAAGATCACCAGCTCCGGCCCTGCACCCGTCCTGCCGTTCATGCCGCTCCCCCCGCTGTCGGTCGGGAGCGCCGTGGCATGCGGGGGAGGCCTGGATCAACCCGCCACGGTGCCGCGCTCACGCTGGCGCTTGCGGCCTGCAAATCCTTGCGCCGGCAAGGGCCTGTCTCTACTCAAGGGGCCGCGCGTCCCGGGGGGCGCGGTCCGGAGCCCTGGATGATCCGCTTCCTGTGTCGCTGCCTCGGCCTGCTGCTTCTCGCCGCCGGCTTCGTCGGGATCGTCTATGACGGCGCCCGCTCGATCGCCAACAATGCGGTGCTCGTCACCTCGGTCAGCGACGTCGCCGTGGCGCTCATGAAGGACCGGGCCGCGAGCCTGCAAGCAATGGCCGAGGGTGGGCAACCGACGTTGTGGAAGCTTCTCGGTCTCCCCTTCACCCTTTCGCCGGCGGCCCCGATCGCCCTGGTCCTCGGCCTGGTGCTGCTCTGGCTCGGCCAGCCGCCGCGGACAGGCATCGGCACGAGCTTCCGCCCGTGAGGTCCCGACATCCCGTCGGCGAGAGCCCGCGACTTCATCTTCCCATGAGCGTCTCTCCATGAGCATGCCCGACGATGCGGCCTGACGCGATGGGGCGCATCCCGCACGCGGGCAGGACC
>JAEWKL010000906.1 GCA_023386115.1 Pseudomonadota bacterium | reverse complement strand
GTCGCCTCCTGCGCGGCCGCGCTCTGGGCCGCAACGGCCAGGCCGATCAGGGAGACGCCGCCGGCGAGAGCGGCGACGCGGCGGGGTCGGAGGGAAACGCGGGGACGGGGACGCATGGCGGGACCTTCGGGCAACGGCTCACCGACCCTGGGGAGCGCAAGCCGCCCGGGGTGACGCCGTTCTTTAGAATGAAACTAAGTTGTTGTTTCGCTTTGGTTTTTCCTAGCATGCCCGGTCGGCCGGCCAACGCGGAATCCTGGATTGCGCGGTGGATGTTAGTGCTCGTGGCATATCCGCAACGACGCCGCGGCCGGCAGCCCGGGGGGCAACGGCGTGCAGCCGCTTCAGGCCCGGTCGGTCTCGGCCAGGATCAGGGTCCCGGTGCTGCCGCGGAGATTGCACCCCGTCCCCTCGCCCCGTTACGGATAGGACGGGACGGCAAGCGGGATGTGACAGAGTGGCGAGGCGATCGGCGGCCTGCCTCCCGGAACGCGGCCGCCGGGTCGCCCGGCCCTGATCCGTGGACAGGTGCGAGAGCCCGGCCTTCATCCCGCGGAGCGAGAGCGCGGAGAGCTCCGATGTTCGAACTGAGCCAGCTGCGCTGCTTCGTGGCGGTGGCCGAGGAGCTGCATTTCGGTCGCGCCGCCGAGCGGCTGCACCTGACACAGCCGCCGGTGAGCCGGCAGATCCAGGTGCTGGAGCGCGTCCTCGACGTGGCGCTCCTCAACCGCACCAGCCGCGCCGTGCGCCTGACCCCTGCCGGCCGCCGCTTCCTGGTCGAGGCGCGCCGGATCCTGCGCCTGTCGGACGTGGCGGCGGCGACGGCCCGCCGGGTGGCGGCGGGCCAAGCCGGCAGCGTGACCCTCGGCTTCACGGCGGCCGCCGCCTATCGCACCCTGCCCGACCTCGTGCGAGTGGCCCGCCTGCGCCTGCCGGAGGCCGACATCCACCTGAAGGAGATGGTCAGCGCCGCCCAGGCCGAGGCGTTGGGCGCGCAGGGCATCGATCTCGGCCTGATGCGCCCGCCCCTGCCGCCGGCCGCCGACGGATCGTTGCGCATCGCCCGCGAGACCCTGGTGGCGGCGCTCCCCGACGATCACCCCCTGGCGGCGGGCCCGGGCGTGACCGCAGAGGCCGTCGCGGCCGAGCCGCTGATCGCCTACGCGCCGGACGAGGCGCGCTACTTCCACGACCTCGTCGGCGACTACTTCGCCGAATCCGATCTCGCCCCCCGGGCGGTGCAGCACCTGGCGCAGATCCACACCATCCTGTCGCTGGTGCGCTCCGGCCTCGGCCTCGCCCTGGTGCCGGAATCGGCGGCCTCGCTCCGGGTGGCCGGCGTGAGCCTGCGCCCCCTAATCCCGCCGCCGCGCCGGCCGGTGGAGCTGTTTCTGGTCTGGCGCCGGAGCAACGACAACCCGCTGATCCCGATCCTGGCCGAGCTCGCGGCATCGATGCCGGAATTGGATTGAACCATGCCGACATGCCGCTGGAAGAGCATGATGCGCGGGTCTAGACCTCGGGACCAGCGGGGACAGCCCCGAGCCGTTTTGATGAGGAAACACCCCCGATGGCCACCGCGCTCTCGCCCGTCGACGTCGCCCAGCGCCTCGGCGCCGGTCTGCTCTCCTTCCCCGTCACCCCCTTCACCGCCGATTTCGCCATCGACGAGGCGCAGTACCGCAGCAACCTCGACTGGCTCTGCGGCTACGACGTCGCCGGACTGTTCGCGGCGGGCGGCACCGGCGAGTTCTTCTCCCTCACCCCGGCCGAGGTCGCCCGCGTGGTCGGCGTCGCGGTGGCCGAGACCAACGGCCGCGTGCCGGTGCTGGCCGGCGCCGGCTACGGCACCGCCATCGCGTGCGAGATGGCGCAAGCCGCCGAGAAGGCCGGCGCCGACGGCCTGCTCCTGCTGCCGCCCTACCTCGTCGGCTCGGAGCAGGAGGGTCTCTCGGCCCATATCGAGGCGGTGTGCCGCTCGACCGGCCTCGGCGTGATCGTCTACAACCGCGACAACGCGGTGATCGGCCCCGATGCGCTCGCGCGGCTCTGCGACCGCTTGCCGAACCTCGTTGGCTACAAGGACGGCATCGGCGACATCGAGCTGATGACCCGGATCTATTCGCGGCTCGGCGACCGGCTGACCTATATCGGCGGCCTGCCCACCGCCGAGACCTTCGCCCTGCCCTATCTCGAGATGGGCGTGACGACCTATTCGTCGGCGGTGTTCAACTTCGTGCCGGGCTTCGCCCTCGACTTCTACGCCGCCGTGCGCCGGCGCGACCGGGTGGCGGTGGCGAATGGACTGCGCGACTTCATCCTGCCCCTGATCGAGATCCGCAACCGCCGCAAGGGCTACGCCGTCTCGATCATCAAGGCCGGCATGCGGGTGGTCGGGCGCGATTCCGGCCCGGTGCGCTTTCCCCTCACCGACCTCACCGCGGCCGAGCAGGCGGAGCTTCAGGCCCTCGTCACCCGGATCAGCCCGGCCCAGGCTTTGGCCGCGGAATAAGCGTAGAGACGTCCGGGCGGTGTCGTCCGTGAGGGCGGCGCCGTCGTTTCCGTTCAAGAACCGGCGCTCGACGATGCCGGCCATACCGGGAGGGAGCCGATGCTGGACGAGCCGCGGACGACGGACGGACATGACCCCGAGACGCCCCCCGCGAGGCGGGGCGACGCGCCCCGTACCATCCGCCTGCACGAGACCGACAACGTCGCCATCGTGGTCAACGCCTTCGGGCTGCCGGCCGGCACGGCGTTTCCCGACGGCCTCGTGCTCCGGGAATTCGTGCCACAGGGCCACAAGGTGGCGCTCGCGGACATCCAAGAGGGGGCCGAGATCCGCCGCTACGGCGAGGTGATCGGCACCGCGCTGCAGACCATCCCGCGCGGCGGATGGGTCGAGGAATCGCGGGTGCGCACCCCGACGGCGCCGGACCTCGACGCGCTGCCGCTCGCCACCCGCGTGCCGGCGCCGCTGCCGCCCCTCGACGGCTACACCTTCGAGGGCTATCGCAATCCGGACGGCTCGGTCGGCACCCGCAACATCCTGGCGATCTCGACCAGCGTGCAATGCGTCGCCGGCACCCTCGACGTGGCGGTCCGGCGGATCAAGACAGAGCTGCTGCCGCGCTTTCCCCACGTCGACGACGTGATCGGGCTGACCCACGCCTATGGCTGCGGCGTCGCCATCAACGCGCCGCAGGCGGTGATCCCGATCCGCACCCTCCAGAGCCTGGCCCGGAACCCGAATTTCGGCGGCGAGGTGATGGTGGTCGGCCTCGGCTGCGAGAAGCTCGTCTCCGAGCGGCTGCTGCCGGACGGGCAAGCCGACGGCGTGGTGCGGCTCCAGGACGAGCGCCATGAGGGATTCGGGATGATGCTCGACAGCATCATGGCGATGGCGGAAGCCCGGCTCGCGGTGCTGAACACGCGCCGGCGCGAGACCTGCCCGGCGGCCGACCTGGTGGTCGGCCTGCAATGCGGCGGCAGCGACGCCTTCTCGGGCGTCACCGCCAACCCGGCGCTCGGCTTCGCCGCCGACCTGCTGGTGCGGGCCGGCGCCACGGTGATGTTCTCCGAGGTCACGGAGGTGCGCGATGCGATCCACCTCCTCACCCCCCGGGCCGAGACCGAGGAGGTGGCCCGCGCCCTCGTCCGCGAGATGGCGTGGTACGACGACTACCTCGCGCAAGGCGGCGCCGACCGCAGCGCGAACCCGTCGCCCGGCAACAAGAAGGGCGGGCTCAACAACATCGTCGAGAAGGCGCTCGGTTCGGTGGCGAAATCCGGCACCAGCGCGATCCGCGGCGTCCTCGCCCCGGGCGAGCGGGTGCGCCAGAAGGGCCTGATCTTCGCCGCGACCCCGGCGAGCGACTTCGTCTGCGGCACGCTCCAGCTCGCCTCCGGCATCACCCTCCAGGTCTTCTCGACCGGCCGCGGCACGCCCTACGGCCTGGCCGAGGCGCCGGTGATCAAGGTCGCCACCCGCACCGAGCTGTCGCAGCGCTGGTCCGACCTGATCGACCTCGACGCGGGCAAGATCGCCACCGGCGAGGCGACGATCGAGGAGACCGGCTGGGAGCTGTTTCGCCTGATCCTCGACGTGGCGAGCGGCCGGAAGAAGCCGTGGTCGGACCATTGGGGACTCTACAACGACCTGACGCTGTTCAATCCGGCGCCGATCACCTGAGCACCTGCGGGACGTGGAGCACCGCAGGACCAGTCGCTCCGGCCCCGCATCACAGGGTCATCCCGGGGCCGCGAAAGCGGAGCCCGGGATCCAGATCCGCGGATGGTTCAGGATCAGGCGGGGGGCGTCCCGCTTCGTTCTGCACCACTTGAGGGTCTGGATTCCGGGCTCCGCTGCGCGGCCCCGGAATGACGCGGAGGATAAGAAAACCGCCAGAGCAACCAGCCTCACGAGAGGGAGGACAGCATGAGTGTCGACCGCAGGGCCTTCCTGGCGGCGGGCGCCGCCACGGTCGCGGCGAGCGCGGCGCGGGCGTGGGAGCCGGCGCAAAGGCTGCCCGATCCGGCCGTGGAGGTCATCGACCCGAGCTTCGCGAAGTACCGGATCGGCTTGGCCAGCATCGAGCGCCTCGCCACCGGCTTCCGCTGGGCGGAGGGACCGGTCTGGTTCGGCGACATGCGGATGCTCCTGTTCAGCGACGTCTCGAACGACCGCATCCTGAAATGGGACGAGGAGACCGGCGTCGTCACGGTCTTCCGCCGCCCCGCGGACTACGCCAACGGCAATGCCCGCGACCGCCAGGGCCGGCTCCTCACCTGCGAGCACCGCACCCGCCGGGTGACCCGGACCGAGCATGACGGGCGCATCACGGTCCTGGCCGACCGGTTCGAGGGCAAGCCGCTCAACTCGCCGAACGACGTCGTCTGCCGCTCGGACGGCTCGGTCTGGTTCACCGATCCGGCCTTCGGCCCAAACCCCCTCGAGGCGATGGCCGCCCCCGACTTGCCGGGCAATGTCTATCGGGTCGATCCCGCCAGCGGGGCGGTCCAGGCGATCGCCCGTGGTTTGAGAGGCCCGAACGGGCTGTGCTTCTCTCCCGACGAGCGCATCCTCTACGTCATCGAGGCGCGGGCCGAGCCGAACCGCCTGATCCGCGCCTACGACGTGACGCCCGACGGCACGGGCCTCTCCGGCGAGGGCCGGGTGTTCTTCGATTGCGGCAAGGGCACCGCCGACGGCTTCCGGGCCGACCGCGACGGCAACCTGTGGTGCGGCTGGGGCATGGGCGAGGCCGAGGACGGCGTCGTGGTGCTGTCGCCTGCGGCCAAGATGATCGGCCGCATCCGCCTGCCCGAGCGCTGCGCCAACCTCTGCTTCGGCGGCCGCGACCGCAACCGCCTGCTGATGGCCTCGACCCGCTCGCTCTACGCGCTCTACGTCAACACGCAGGGGGCGGATCTGGGCTGACGGCCCGGTCCCGGCCTCACGGCCGGGATCGTCCTCCTCACCTTTCGTGTCCCGCCGTCGCGGTCGTCTCGCGCACCGGTGAGAGCAGGTAGTCGATCACCCGCCGCCGGCCGGTGCGGATCTCCACCGTCGCGGTCATGCCGGGGGTGAGCGCCACCTCCTTGCCGTCGGCCACGATCGTGGTCTTCGCCAGCGCCACCGTCACCGGGAAGATCAGGTTCTGGGTCTTCGGCATCCCGGTGACCGGGTTCACGCCCTGGCTGCGCGCCACCGACAGCGCGTCGCTGCCGCCGCCCGCCTCGCGGTCGTCGACCGCGTCGCGCGACACCCGCACCACACGCCCGTCGATCGAGCCGTAGCGGGTGAACGGGAACGCGTCGATCTTCACCACCGCCTCCTGGTCGGGCAGGACGAAGCCGATATCCTTGTTCTGGACCTGGGCCTCGACCTCGATCGGCCCGTCGGTCGGCACCACCACCATCAGCGGCTGGCCGGCGGTGACGACCTGGCCCAGCGTCGTCACGGCGAGCTGCTGCACCGTGCCGGAGATCGGCGCCTTGAGCTGGGTGCGCTCGCGCTTGAGCGTGGCCTTCACCACGTCCTGCACCAGGGCGTCGCGCTTCTGCGCCGCTTCCGTCAGCGCCTGGTGCTGGCGCGCCACGGTCTCGCTGGTGAGCTGGGTGATGCGCCGCTGGAGCGAGACCGCGCCCGCCTTGGCCTCCGTCAGCTGCCCGCGGTCATAGGCGAGATCGGCCGCGACCTGCTCGACCTGCTGCACCGCGTCGATCACCGCGGCGCGGGTGCCGGCGGCCTTGGCCACCAGGGTCTCGCGCATGTCGGCGCGCTCCTTGAGCACCGCCTGCAGCCGCATCCGGGCCGCGATGCTGGCGGAAAAGCGCTCCTGCGTCGCGACCTTCTCGGCGAGCTGCGCCTCGAACGCCTCACGGGTGGTGACGTACTGGCCGATCTCGGCCAGCATCGCGCCCTCCTCGCGGGCGCGGACCGCCGGCGGCACATCGACCGGGAAATTCACCTGGGCGGTGGGCTGGTTCCTCTCCACCGCCTCGATCGTGGCGCGGCGCCGCGCGATCTGGGCCTCCAGCGCGGCGAGGTCGCCCTGGCGCGAGGACAGGTCGGCCTCGGCCTCGGTCGGCTCCAGGGTCAGCAGCACGTCGCCGGCCTGGACCCGGCTGCCGTTCTCGACCGCGATGGTCTGGACCTTGCCGGTATCGAAGGGCTGCACGACCTTCGAGCGCCCGGAGGGCTGGATGCGGGCGGTCGCCACCGCATGAATGTCGATCTGGGCGAAGATGCTCCAGACCAGGGCCGCCCCGAACATCAGGCACATCACCCAGGTGAACACCACCGCGTAGGGTGAGGGCGGGGTGTCGAGGATCTCGAGATGGGCCGGCAGGAATTCCTGGTCGGAGCGGTCGTCGGCCATGCGCCGCACCCGCTCGGACAGGCCGCGCGGGCTGAAGCGGGCCGGCGGCGGGGGCGTGCGCCGGGGCGCCGGGAGGGAGGGGGATTGAGGCTGGGAGGTGGGTTGCGGGTTCGCGCTCACGCGGCCTCTCCCTTGCTCAAGCCGTGGTCGGATTGCAGGCGCCAGAGGCGGCCGTAGAGCGAGGCCGGGCGCTCGACCAGCTCGCGGTGGGTGCCGTCCTCGACGATGCGCCCGTCCTGGAGCGCGATGATGCGGTCGCAGATCCGCACCGCCGCCAGCCGGTGGGCGATGATGATCACGGTGCGGCCGCGCACGATGTGCTTCATGTTCTCCTGGATGATCCGCTCGCTCTCGTAGTCGAGGGCCGAGGTCGCTTCGTCCAGGATCAGGATGCGCGGGTTGGTGGCCAGCGCCCGCGCGATGGCCAGCCGCTGGCGCTGCCCGCCCGAGAGGTTGGCGCCGCGCTCCTCGATCGGGGTGTCGTAGCCGAGCGGCAGCCGGTTGATGAACTCGTCGGCGCCGGCGAGACGGGCCACCTGCATCACCTGGGCCCGCGACAGGCCCGGATTGGCGAGCGCGATGTTCTCGAACACCGTCTTGTTGAACAGCAGGTTCTCCTGGAGCACGACGCCGATCTGGCGCCGCAGCCAGGCCGGATCGACCTGGGCGATGTCGACGCCGTCGACCAGCACCTGGCCCTTCTCGGGCACGTAGAGGCGTTGCAGAAGCTTGGTGAAGGTCGACTTGCCCGAGCCCGAGGGGCCGACGATGCCGATGACCTGGCCGGCCGGGATGTCGAGGCTGACATCCTTCAAGACCTCCGGCGTGCCGGGCTGGTAGCGGAACGAGACGCCCCGCACCGTGACCTGGCCCTTGGCCGGCGGCAGGTGGGCCTGCGCCAGCGCGCGGGTCTCCGGCGGACAGTTGAGCACGTCGCCGAGCCGCTCGAGCGACACCTTGACCTGCTGGAAATCCTGCCAGAGCTGGGACAGGCGCAGGATCGGCGCGGTGACCTGGCCCATGATCATGTTGAAGGCGATCAGGCTGCCGACGGTGAGTTCGCCGTTCATCACCGCGTAGGCGCCGAAGAACAGCACCAGGGCGGTGGTGACCTTGGAGATGTACTGGATCGCGTTCTGGCCGAGGCTGGCGACGAGGCCGGCAACGAAGGAGGTCTTGACGTAGGCGGCGAGCCGCTCCTCCCATTGGCCCTTGAGGGTCGGCTCGACGGCGAGCGCCTTGACGGTGTGGATGCCGACCACCGACTCGATCAGGAACTGGCTCGACAGCGCCGAGCGGTTGAAGCGCTCCAGGGTCTTGTCGCGCAGGATCGGCCGCAGCAGCACCGCCACCAGGATGTAGCACGGGATCGACAGGGTGACGATCAGCGCCAGCAACGGCGAGTAGAAGTACAGGATCGCGAGGAAGAGCAGCGTGAACGGGACGTCGATCGCCGAGGTGAGGGCCTGGCCGGTGAGGAAGTTGCGCACCGTCTCGAGCTCGCGCACGCGGGCGACGGTCTGGCCGGCGGGCCGCGTCTCGAAATAGCCGAGCGGCAGGCGCATCAGGTGGTCGAACAGGCGCGCGCCGAGCTCGACGTCGATGCGGCTCGCGGTGTGGGTCAGGATGTAGCCGCGCAGGTATTGCAGCACGACGTGGAACAGGCCGAGCACCACGAGGCCGACCGCGACCAGCGTCAGGGTCGAGTAGCCGCGATGGACCAGCACCTTGTCGATGGTGATCTGGAAGAAGATCGGGGTGATGAGGGCGCAGAGCTGGATGAAGAGGGAGGCGACCAGCACCGTCGTGAGCGGCTTGCGGTAGCGCCAGATCGACGGGACGAACCAGGTCAGGCCGAAATTGTGCAGCGCCGTCTGGAGGTTGGCGCGGCGGGCGACGAGCACGATGGTGCCGGTCCAGCGGGCCAGGAAAACCTCGGCCTCGACGTGCTCGGCGGTGCGGGCGACGGGATCGATGATCCGGAGCTTGCCGTCCTCGAAGCGGCGGCCGAGGACGACGAAACGCCCGTCCTCGACCTCCAGGATCGCGGGCAGCGGGATGGTGTCGAGGCGGGCCGGCTTCTGGTTCTGCAGGAGGCGGCCCTTGAGGCCGAGCCGGCGGGCGCCGCGCACGATGTCGGTGGCGCTCATCACGGTCTGGCCGAGGCCGAGATCGTGGCGGACCTGCGCCGGTTCGCAGGGAATCTGGTGGAACGAGGCGACGAGGGCGAGCGCGCCGAGGCCCGAATCCGGCCGTGCCACCGGCAGCTCCGCGGCCCCGGGGCCAGCTTGGCCGGGGCCGGCCTGTGCGGCCGCGTCTTGCACCATGTCCCGTTCCCCTCACTCCGCAGCGCAGCCTTGCCGGCGCCGGCGTCTCGCCGCGCTCCGTCCCCGAGCCGCACCGTATACGAGAATCACACCGTTCGTGACCAGCTTGGAGCAGCCCGAATCGACGAAAGCTCCATAGGGCGGGGAGTTCGCGACTGTTTCACGGCAGGTCGTCTCCGGAGACGTCTTGGCGGGGCCGGGTGATGATTTCATGACACTTCGGTGGCGGAATATCGGGTCCGCAGCGTCGGCGCACCGGCCCGCCTCCTGCATGACTGGCCCGCTTCCTGCATGATGGTGTGGCGGATCGATCACGGGGACAGCGCGTGCCGACATCACCCCATCGCGACGACTCACCTGCGCCGATGCGGCCGACATCACCATGAGCGTCGTCATTCTGGGTGGCGCCGGCTTCGTCGGCCTGAACCTCGCCGACACCCTGCTCGGGCGCGGCATCGCGGTACGGCTCGTCGATCGGGCTCCGCCGCCGCCGCCGCTGCTGCGGCGGCTCGGGGCCCCGCCCGGCGCCCTCTCCCTCGACCTCGGCGACGTCACCGATCCGGACATCCTCGCGGCGAGCATCCGGCCCGGCACCGATGCGGTGGTGATCGCCGCCGCCGTGACGGCGGATGCCGCCCGCGAGGCGGCGGATCCGGGCCCGATCCTCGCCGTCAATCTCGGTGCGATGGTGCCGGTCCTCGAAGCCTGCCGCCGGGCCGGGGTGCGCCGGGTGGTGAACCTGTCCTCGGCGGCGGCCTACGGGGCCGCGCAGGGAGAGATCCTGTCCGAGGACCTGCCGGCGCGGCCGGAGAGCCTCTACGCCGTCACCAAGTTCGCCTCGGAAGCCGTGCTGGCGCGGCTCTGCGGCCATTGGGGCCTCGACGGGGTGAACGTGCGCCTGAGCGCGGTGTTCGGCCCGTTCGAGCGCGACACGGCCTTGCGCGACACGCTGAGCCCGCAGGCGCAGATCTGGGCCGCGGCCGAGGCCGGCACCCCCGCCCTGCTGCCGCGGCCGGGCCGGCGCGACTGGCTCTACGCCCCCGACGCGGCGCAAGCGGTGGCCCGGTTGATCGCGGCGGAGCGCCTGAGCTTTCCCCTCTACAACGTGTCGAGCCCCGCGGCCTGGCCGGTCCTGGCCTGGGGCGAGCGGCTGGCCGAGAATCGCGATCTGGTGGATCGGGATCTGGTGCGGCCCGGCTTCGTCTGCCGCCTCGCCGCGCCGGGCGAGAGCCCGACGATCTCGCTGCACGGCGACCGCGACCGGCCGCCGCTCGCCACCGACCGGCTGCGCGACGACCTCGGCTGGGAGGCGGCGCACGGTCTCGAATCGTCGGCCGACGCGTTCCTGGCCTGGCAGACGCGCATGAAGGAGGATCGCCCATGAGGCTGGACGGCAAGGTCGCGGTGGTGACGGGGGGCGGCTCCGGCATCGGCGCCGCGACGGCGCGGCTCTTCGCCGAGTCCGGCGCTCGGGTGGCGGTCGTCGACCGGGACGGCCCGGCGGCGGAGACGGTGGCGGCGGAGATCGGGGGCTTCGCCCGCGTCTCGGATGTCGGCGATCCTGGCGCCGTCGCGGCCGACGCCACCGCCATCGTCGCGGCCTTCGGGGGGATCGACGTGCTGGTGACGGCAGCGGGCTTTTCCGTCGGCGGCACCGTCGAGACGACCGCGCCGGAGGATTGGGACGCGGTGTTCCGCGCCCATGTCGGCGGAACCTGGCTCTGGGCTAAGGCAGCGGTGCCGTCGATGCGGGGCCGGGGCGGCGGCGCCATCGTGACGGTCGCCTCGCAGCTGGCTCTGGCCGGCGGACGCGGCAACAGCGCCTACATCGCCGCCAAGGGCGCGGTGCTCAGCCTCACCCGCACCATGGCGCTCGATTTCGCCTCCGACCGCATCCGGGTCAACGCCGTGGTGCCCGGCGCGATCGAGACGCCGCTCCTCGCCCGCAGCTTCCGCCGCGCCGCCGACCCGGCCGCCGCTCGTGCCGCCTCCGAGGCAAGGCACGCCCTCAAGCGCCTCGGGCAGCCCGAGGAGGTCGCCCGGGCGATCCTCTACCTCGCCAGCGATGCGTCCTCCTTCACCACCGGCGCGGCCCTGCCGGTGGAAGGCGGCTGGCTCGCGGCCTGACGGATCCGCCATGTCCCTCGAAGCCCTGCTCGCCCGCGTCCGTGACGAGATCGCCCGCACGGCCCATCCCCGCGCGCCCTGGCTCACCCCCCGGACCGGACCGGACGACAAACCCGCCTATGACGTGATCGTGGTCGGGGGCGGGCAGTCCGGCCTCGCCATCGCCTTCGGGCTGATGCGGGCGCAGGTGACCAACATCCTGGTGCTCGACCGGGCGCCGAGGGGCCTTGAGGGACCCTGGCTCACCTATGCGCGGATGCGCACCTTACGCAGCCCCAAGGACTTCACCGGCCCGGATCTCGGCCTGCCGGCGCTCACCTACCAATCCTGGCACGAGGCCCGCTACGGGCAGGCCGCCTGGGACACCCTCGACCTGATCCCCCGGGAGGACTGGGCCGCCTACCTCGCCTTCGTGCGCGACGCGACCGGCGTGCCGGTCGAGAACGGCGTCGCCGTCACCGGCATCGCGCCGGCGGATGGATTGTTGGCCGTCACCGATGCGGACGGCACCCTGCGCTACGCCCGCAAGGTCGTGCTCGCCACCGGCCAGGAGGGCGCCGGGGCTTGGGCCCTGCCGGAGGAGCTGGCCGGCCTGCCGGCCGGCCGGGTCGCCCGCACCGACGACGCGATCGATTTCGCCGGTCTCGCGGGCCGGCGCGTCGCGGTGATCGGTGCCGGCGCCTCGGCCTTCGACAATGCGGCGACAGCGTTGGAGGCCGGCGCCGCCGAGGTCACCCTGCTCTGCCGGCGGGCGGAGGCGCAGGTGGTGCAGCCCTATCGCTGGCTCACCTTCGCGGGCTTCCTGCGCCATCTCGGCGACCTCGACGATGCCTGGCGCTGGCGCTTCATGAGCGCGGTGATGGGCCTGCGCGAGGGTTTTCCGCAGGCGACCTGGGACCGCTGCGCCCGGCATCCGAATTTCCGCTTCGTCCCCGGTGCCCCCGTCACCGCGGCGCGGATGCGGGACGGCGCCGTCCGCCTCGACACGCCGAAGGCCGAGATCGCCGCCGACCTCGTCATCGCCGCTACGGGCATCGCCGTCGACTATGCCGCGCGGCCCGAATTGTTAGCGTTTGCCCACAACATCGCCACCTGGGGCGACCGCTACGCCCCGCCGCCCGAGGAGCGCGACGAACGGCTCGCCGCCTATCCGTATCTCGGCGACGATTATGCCTTCGCCGAGCGCGAGCCCGGCCTGACACCCTGGATCAAGGACATCCACCTGTTCGGCATCGCCTCCACGGTGAGCCACGGCCCCTCCGGCTCGTCGATCAACGCCATGACGACGGCCGTGCCCCGCCTCGTCTCCGGCCTCACCCGCGGGCTGTTCACCGCCGACCTCGACCGGCACTGGGCCGACTTCCGGGCCTACGACGTGCCCCAGGCGGTGCTGCGCTGATCCGCACGTTGGCTCTGGCTCCCAGTTCGCTCTTGCCCCCAAGCCCATCCCTGGTCTGGAATGGCCCCTGATGGAACGGCCCTTGCAAGAAGGCCGGCCGATAGGGATGCAGGAAGGGACAGGCGTGACGAAGACCAGCATGCGGATGGGCGCCCACTCCGGCAGCCTCTTGGGCAGCCTCTTGGGCAGCCTCATCGTCGCTCTCGTGGTGGGGGCGGCGCCGGCCAGGGCCCAGAGCCGGGCCGAGACCCTGCGCTACGTCACGGGGGCTGCCGTCAACACCCTCGACCCGACCATGCCGGGCACCACCCGCGAGGCTTTCGCGATCAGCCTCTCGACCTACGACCGCCTCGTCACCTTCGGCCGCAAGAAGCTCGGCGACAATTGGGTGTTCGATCTCGATTCGGTCCGCGGCGAGCTGGCCGAGCGCTACGAGGTCAGCCCAGACGGCCTGACCCTCACCTTTCATCTCCGCGAGGATGCCAGGTTCCAGGACGGCACCCCGGTCACGGCCGAGGACGTGAAGTGGTCGCTCGACCGCGCCGTCTCGGCCAAGTCGCTCGCCGGGCCGCAGCTCCTGACCGGCTCGCTGACGAGCCCCGACCAGTTCACCGTGGTCGATCCCCACACCTTCAAGGTCACGCTGCCGAAGCCCGACCGGCTGGCGCTGCCGAACCTCGCCACCGTCTACGCCATCGTCATCAACTCCAAGGCCGCCAAGGCCCATGCGACGCCGGAGGATCCCTGGGCGCAAGGATGGCTGAAGGACCACGCCGTCGGCAGCGGCGCCTACAGCGTCGACGTGTTCAAGCCCGGCGAGCAGGTGGTGCTGAAGCGCAACCCCGACTGGACAGGCGCGGCGCCGGACAAGCCCGCCGGCTTCAAGCGCATCATCGCCCAGACCATCCCCGATCCGGCGACCCGCGCCAACCTCGTCGAGAAGGGCGACGCCGACATCGTCATCGACCTCCAGGCCAACGACGCGCTCGCGCTCAAGGAGCGGGGCAAGCTCAAGGTGATCGCGACGCCGCAATTCAACGCGGTGACGCTGATCTCCTTCAACACGAAGCTGCCGCCCTTCGACAAGGTCGAGGTGCGCCAGGCGCTCGCCTACGCCCTGCCCTACGACGCGATGTTCAAGGCCGCCCTGTTCGGCCGCGGCAAGCCGCTCTTCGGGGCGACCTGGGGCGAGGGCGATCCCCAGCCGGTCTTCCCCGTGGCCCAGCCGGTGACCCTCGATCTGCCGAAGGCCAAGGCGCTGCTCGCCAAGGCCGGGCTGCCGGACGGGTTCTCGACCACCTTCAGCTTCAATGTCGGCCAGGCCGCCACCGCCGAGCCGATGGCGGCGCTGATCCGCGAGTCGCTCGAAAAAATCGGCGTCAAGGTCGAGATCCAGAAGCTGCCCGACGCGCAGATGTCGACCCAGGTGAGCGAGAAGAAGCTGCCGTTCTTCACCGAGGGCATCGTCGCCTGGCTGCCCTCGCCCGACTATTTCTATCGCAACTTCTACACCGGCAACCAGCGCTGGAACTACAGCTCGATCGACGATCCCGAGATCGACACGCTCGCCGCCGAGGCCCGGTTCGAACGCGATCCGGCCAAGTACGACGACGACGCCCGGGCGCTGAACAAGCGCCACCTCGCGCTGATGCCGCAGATCCCGATCTGGCAGCCGAACCAGGACGCCGTGATGGCGCAATCCGTCGAGGGCTACACCTATCAGTTCCACCGCCAGGTCGATTACCGCGACCTGGCGCGCAAAATTGCAGAGAAGTAGGTCGCGGATGGCCTCCGCCAGCGGCATCGCCCGGCGCACCGGACGGCGCTTCCTGTCCTCGCTGCCGGCGCTCCTCGGCGTCCTGGTCTTCACCTTCCTGCTGATGCGGGTGCTGCCCGGCGACCCGGCGGTGTTCTTCGCCTCCGGGCCCAATGCCGGCAAGGCGGAGATCGAGGAGATCCGCCGCCAGATGGGCCTCGACAAGCCGGTACCCGAGCAGCTGGTGCGCTATCTCGGCGACGTGGCGCGCGGCCAGCTCGGCCGCTCGATGACCACCGGCCAGCCGGTGCTGACGGACCTGCGCCAGCGCCTGCCGGCCTCGCTCGAACTGACCCTGACGGCGCTCGTCATCGCGCTCCTGCTGGCGATTCCCCTCGGGATCGCGGCGGCGCTCCGGCCGGGCTCGGCGGTGGACCATGCCGTGCGCTTCCTGTGCGCGCTCGGGGTCTGCGTGCCGACCTTCGTGTCGGGCCTGCTCCTAATCTACGTGTTCTATTATCTCCTCGGCGTCGCCCCCGATCCCACAGGCCGCATCGACGTGTTCTCGGCGAGCCCGCCGGACATCACCGGCTTCCTGCTGGTCGACTTCCTGCTCGTCGGCGACGTCGAGGGCTGGCGCGCCGCGGCCGGGCAGTTGGTGCTGCCGGCGCTCACCATGGCGCTGTTCGTGCTCGCGCCGCTCGCCCGCATCACCCGGGCGGCGATGCTGAGCGTGCTCGGCAGCGACTTCATCCGCACCGCCCGGTCCCTTGGCCTGCCGCGGCGGCGGGTGATCGTGACCTATGCGCTCCGCAACGCGATCCTGCCGGTGCTCACCATCGCGGGCATCGTGTTCTCCACCATGCTCGGGGCCAACGTGCTGGTGGAAAAAGTGTTTTCCTGGCCGGGGGTCGCCTCCTACGCCCTCGATGCGCTCTTGGCCTCCGACTACGCGCCGGTCCAGGGCTTCGTGCTCCTGATGGCGAGCCTGTTCGTCGTCGTGAACCTCACGGTCGACGTGCTCTACGGCCTCGCCGACCCGCGCGTCTCCATCGAGTGACCGGATGCGAGGGACCCCATGAACGCCGTCGCTCCCACCTTTGCTTCGCCGCCCAGCACCTTGCGGCATGCGGCTCACGTCCTGCGCGAGAACCCGCTGACGGCCGTCGCCGCCGCCGGCGCGACGCTGCTCTGCCTCGTCGCCGTCCTCAGCCCCTGGCTCACCCCCTACGACCCGGTCGCCTCCGACGTCTCGGTGGCGCTCCAGCCGCCGAGCGCCGCGCACTGGGCCGGCACCGACCAGCTCGGCCGCGACGTGCTCAGCCGCATCATCGCGGCGACGCGGCTCGACCTCGCCATCGCGCTCTCGGCGGTGAGCCTGTCCTTCGCCCTCGGCGCGGTGATCGGAGGGGTGAGCGGCTACGCGGGCGGACGGCTCGACCGGGTGGTCGGGCGCCTCGTCGACGTGCTGATGGCCTTCCCGCTCTTCGTGCTGGCAATGGCGCTGGTCGCGGCCCTCGGCAACCGGGTCGAGAACATCGTCGTCGCCACAGCCATCATCAACCTGCCGTTCTACATCCGCTTCGCCCGGGCCGAGGTGAACGTGCGGCGCGACGCCGGCTACGTCGAGGCGGCGCGGGCCGGCGGCGAGGGCCATCTCGCGGTGGTCCTGCGCTTCCTCCTGCCCAATGTCCTGCCGGCCATGGCGGTGCAGATCTCGCTCAATCTCGGCTGGGCGATCCTCAACGCGGCGGGCCTCTCCTTCATCGGCCTCGGGGTGCGCCCGCCGACGCCGGAATGGGGGATCCTCGTCGCGGAAGGCGCGCGCTTCATCACCACCGGCAAGTGGTGGCTCGTCGCCTTCCCGGGCCTCGCCCTGATGCTGGCGGTGCTCTGCTTCAACCTGCTCGGCGACGGCCTGCGGGACATCCTCGATCCCCGGATGCGGACCTGATGCAGCCTTCCCTTCTCTCGGTCGAGGACCTGAAGGTCACCTTCGCGACCCGACGCGGCCCGGTCGAGGCCCTGCGCGGCGTCTCCCTCGCGGTCGCCCCCGGCGAGAGCCTGGGCCTCGTCGGCGAATCCGGCTCCGGCAAGTCCGTCACCGCCTTCGCGGCGGCCCGCCTCCTCGACCGGGCCGGGCGCATCACCGGCGGCCGGATCCGCTTCCGCGGCCAGGACGTCACCCGGCTCTCGGCCGCCGACCTGCGCGCCGCGCACGGCTCGGCCATCGGCATGATCTTCCAGAATCCCCGCGGCGCCCTCAATCCCATCCGCACCATCGGCCGTCAGCTCGCCGACGTGCTGGTGGCGGGCGGCGCGTCGAAGGCCCAGGCGCGGGAGCGGGCGCTGGAGAGCCTGGAGGCCGTGCGCATCCGCGACGCCGCGCGGCGCCTCGATGCCTATCCGCACGAACTCTCCGGCGGCATGTGCCAGCGGGTGATGATCGCGCTGGCGCTGGCCTGCCGGCCGGCGCTGCTGATCGCCGACGAGCCGACGACCGGCCTCGACGTGACCACCCAGAAGACCGTGATGGACCTCGTCGCCCGGCTCACCGCCGAGCGCGGCATGGCGATGATCCTGATCACCCACGATCTCGGCCTCGCCGCGCAATATTGCGGCCGCATCGCCGTGATGGAACAGGGCCGCCTGGTCGAGGAGGGCGAGCCCGGGGCGTTGTTCTCAGGCCCTCGCCACCCCTACACGCGGCGCCTCGTCGCCGCCTCGCCGACCCCGACCTCGACGCTCGCCGACCTTGTGCCGGAAGGGACCCGTCCGCCGGCCTCCCCGCGGCCGGCCCCCGCCCCCGGCGCGCCGCCGCTCCTCGAGGTGCAGGGCTTGGGCAAGCGCTTCGGCGGCGCCATGGCGGTGGAGGACGTGTCCCTCTCGCTTCGCGAGGGCGAGAGCCTCGGCCTCGTCGGCGAGTCGGGCTCAGGGAAAAGCACCACGTCCCGGATGATCTGCCGCCTCATCGATGCGAGCAAGGGGCAGATCCTGTTCGACGGCGAGTCGATCGGCACGATTCCGGCCCGCGACTTCCACCGCTCGGCGCATCGGCGCGCGATCCAGATCGTGTTCCAGGACCCGACCGACAGCCTCAACCCGCGCTTCTCCGCCTTCGACTGCATCGCCCATCCGGTGAAGCGCCTGACCCCCTTGCGCGGCGAGGCGTTGCGCCTGCGAGTGATCGAGAGCGCCGAGCGGGCGGGCCTTCCCGCCGCTCTCCTCGACCGCTTTCCGCACCAGCTCTCCGGCGGCCAGAAGGCCCGCATCGGCATCGCCCGGGCGATTGCGGTGCGCCCGCGCCTCCTGGTGCTCGACGAGCCGACCGCGGCCCTCGACGTCTCGGTCCAGGCCGGGGTGCTCCGGCTTCTCGACGACTTGCGGCGGGAGGACGGCCTCGCTTTCCTGTTCGTGAGCCACGACCTCAACGTGGTGCGGATGATGTGCGAGCGGACCCTGGTGCTCCAGGGTGGGCGGGTGGTCGAGGAGGGCGTCAGCCGCGACCTCTTCCGGACGCCGCGCACCGCCTACACGCGGGAGCTGCTGGCGGCGATCCCGCATTTCCGGCCGGGCGCGGCGCGGGGGCTCGCGGCGGAGCCGGCGGCGTGAGGCCGATGCCCCGGGCGGTGCATCCGTCCCACCTGCGACCTCGTCCTGAGGTAGCAGGTGAGAGAGGTCACGCGACCCAATCTCTTTCATCACAGACTCTTACAGGATTTTCCTCATGCGCGTGATCCGCACCGCCGCCGCCCAGCTCGGCCCGATCCAGAAGGCCGAGGACCGCGACAGCGTCGTTACCCGGATGATCGCCCTGATGGACGAGGCCAAACGCCAGGACGCCGACCTGATCGTCTATCCGGAGCTGGCGCTCACCACCTTCTTCCCGCGC
Source organism: Pseudomonadota bacterium (assembly GCA_023386115.1). Lineage (GTDB taxonomy): Bacteria > Pseudomonadota > Alphaproteobacteria > Rhizobiales > Beijerinckiaceae > Methylobacterium. Next base: position 3,085 of record JAEWKL010000906.1, on the reverse strand, counting down.
TGGTACCACGAGGACCGGGCCGAGGCCGACCACTGGTTCGAGCGCGAGATGCCGGGGCCGGCGACCGCCCCGCTCTTCGCCCGGGCGCGCGAGCACGGCATGGCGATGTCCTTCGGCTATGCCGAGCTGACGCCGGAGGGCCGGCACTTCAACACCTCGGTCCTGGTCGACCGCGACGGCACCATCGTCGGAAAATACCGCAAGGTGCACCTGCCCGGCCACGACGAGTTCGATGCCGAGCGCTCGCACCAGCACCTCGAGAAGCGCTACTTCGAGCCCGGCGATCTCGGCTTCCCGGTCTGGAGGATGCTGGGCGGTATCCTCGGGATGTGCATCTGCAACGACCGGCGCTGGCCCGAGACCTACCGGGTGATGGGCTTGCAGGGCGTCGAGATGGTGGTGCTCGGCTTCAACACCCCCTCGGTCAACGCCCAGCGCGGCGCGGAGGGCATCGAGGAGCGGCTCTTCCATCACCGCCTCTCGGTCCAGGCTGGCGCCTATCAGAACGCCACCTGGGTGGTGGCGGTGGCCAAGGCCGGATCGGAAGACGGGCACCACCTCACCGGCGGCACCCTGATCGTCGACCCGAACGGGAAGATCGTGGCGGAACTCCCCGGCGAGGCCGACGGGGTGATCGTCGCCGCTTGCGACCTCGACGAGACCCGGTTCGGCAAGGAGACGATCTTCGACTTCGCCCGCCACCGCCGCATCGAGCATTACGGCCGCATCACCGCCCAGACCGGCGTGGTGCTGCCCGAGTGAATTCAGGCAAGGCGAGGTCAGGCGACCGCCACGATCCCGATCGCCATCGCCACCGCGGCCTGGACCGGGTCGATGACCGGGATGCCGAGTTCCCGCTCGAGGCCGCGCCGGTGTGTCGCCATGCCGGCGCAGCCCATCACGATGACCCCCGCCCCGTCCCGGTCGCGCAGGTCGCGGCCGACGGCGATCATCCGGGCCAGCGTGTCCGGACCGCTCGCCGTCTCGGCGACGGTCATCTCAAGGGCCCGCTCGCCCGCCAGCCGCTCGCTCACGCCCATCTGGCGCAGGGCCCGCAGGTGGCGCGGGATCGAGCGGCTTGCCACCGCGATGACCCCGAACCGGTCAGCCCGGGCGAGCGCGGTGAGGATCCCGCATTCGGCGATGCCGAGCACCGGCCGGTCGGTCGCCTCGCGGCAGACATGGAGGCCGGGATCGGAGTAGCAGGCGATCACATAGGCATCCGCGGCGTCGCGCCGCACCAGGTCGCGCAAAGGCAGGGCCACCTGCTCGACATCGGCCTGCGACTGGATGCCGAACGGTCCCTCCGCCAGGGTGCGGCAATCGATGGCGATGCCGGGGCGCGCCAGCGGCGCCAGCGCCCCTTCGAGGCCGCGGGTGACGGCCTCGTTCGAGTTCGGGTTGATGACGAGGATGCGCCGCTCGGCCGTCATGGTGGTCTCCTGATGTGTCAGAACCTCAAGCTAGCAAGTTTCGGACGAGGAGCGTCAGTATGATTGAGCCCGCCTTCGACACCGTGATCCGCGGCGGCACCGTCGCGACCGCGAGCGACGTCTTCTCCGCCGATCTCGGTCTCCGCGACGGGAAGATCGCGGCGATCGGCCTCGATCTCGCCCCCGGCCGGCGCGAGATCGACGCCAAGGCTAAGCTCGTGCTGCCGGGCGGGGTCGACAGCCACGCCCATATCGAGCAGCTCTCGGCCTCCGGCCTGATGAATGCCGATACCTGGGAGAGCGCCACCCGCTCGGCGGCGCTCGGCGGCACCACCAGCGTCATCGCCTTCGCGGCCCAGCATGTCGGCATGGATCTGGCGAAGGTGGTCGAGGATTACACGGCGCTGGCCCGGGCCGGTGCGGTGATCGACTACGCCTTCCACCTCATCGTCGCGGACGCGACCGAGAAGGCGCTGACGCAGGACATCCCGGCGCTGGTGCGCGATGGGCACACCTCGCTCAAGGCCTTCATGACCTATGAACGCCTGCGGCTCGCCGACGAGGCTTTGCTCGACCTGATGGCGGCGGCCAAGGACTCGGGCGCGCTGGTCTGCGTCCACGCCGAGAACCATGGCCTCATCGCCTTCGCGAGCCGGCAATTGCTCAAGGAGGGCAAGACGGCGCCGAAGTACCACGCCGCGAGCCATCCGCGCCTGTCGGAATCGGAGGCGTTCGAGCGGGTGGTGCGGTTCTCGCAGTTCCTCGACCAGCCGGTGATGATCTTCCACGTCTCGACCGAGGAAGGCGCCGCGATCCTGCGCCGGGCCCGCGGCGAGGGCGCCAAGGTCTATGCTGAGACTTGCCCGCAATACCTCTTCCTGACCGAGTCGGACCTCGACCGGCCGGGCCTGGAGGGAGCGAAGTGGATGTGCTCCCCGCCGCTCCGCGAGGCCCGCGACCAGGAGGCCCTGTGGCGCGCCCTCGATCTCGGCGACCTCCAGACCGTCTCCTCGGACCACGCGCCCTACCGCTACGACGAGACCGGCAAGCTCAAGGCCGGCCCGGGCGCGACCTTCAAGGAGATCGCCAACGGCATGCCGGGCCTGCAGATGCGCCTGCCGCTGCTCTTCGACGCGATGGTGTCGGGCGGCCGCCTCGGCCTGCGCAAGTTCGTCGAGATCACCGCGACGGCGCCGGCCCGGATCTACGGCCTCGCCAACAAGGGCTCGGTGGCGGTGGGGATGGATGCCGACCTCTGCCTCTGGGATCCGGACAGGCGCGTGACCCTCTCGGACGCGATGGTCGAGGACCGCACCGGCTTCACGCCCTATGCCGGCCGTGAGGTGACCGGCTGGCCCGAGACTGTCCTGTGCCGCGGCCGGGTGATCGTCGAGGGCGGCGCAGTGACGGCACAGGCCGGCAGCGGCGCGCCGATCCGGCGAGGCTAAGCAGAGCCGCGCAAGGCAACTCTGCTTATCTTTTTGTTTTTGCATCATTTTCGTCGCCGAACCGGTGACCGCTTCGGCACCGGTCGAAGGCGACCGGCGGAATGATGCTGAGAGCCGGCGGAACATCCGGCAAGCCTCCCGGTTGCGCCCGAGGGCGAGACTGCCCCCGAGCAAGGAGGCCCGCATGACCGACCTGCGCAACGC
>JAEWKL010000904.1 GCA_023386115.1 Pseudomonadota bacterium | reverse complement strand
CCATCGCCCTCCAGAGGGCGATGGCGGGTCTGCAGCGGCAGCTCAGTCACCGTGAAAGTGCCGATCACGCAGCTTCCTGGTTGCGTCACCATCGAAACGGGCAGACATTGTCCCCGCTGCTCGCATCCGCGCGACGGCCTCGGCCCGACAGGGGCGCTTCATGAACCGGCCTCATCTTCCGCTTCACCTACCGGTGGGTACACCGGGAGTAGCCGCCACCATCTTGTCGGTGCAGATGGCGATCGCGGGTGCCGGGGGATTGGGCCTCGGGTTGATCGCCGTCGCTGTCCTCGCCCTGCTCATCAGCCAGTAGCGAACCCGCAGCAGGTCGGCGGCCGGGGCATAGCTGCCATGCGAACCCTCGTGTCGAACTGACCGTCAGCCCGGGTGCTTCGGCGCGGAGGGCACAACACTCACACGGTTTCACCCGCCAGCGCCACCTCAAGCGCGTCAAGCCAAGCTACCGCCGCTTCGAAGCTCGGGAAGGGTTGTCGTTCAACGATGACGCTTATTGGCCGAACGGCAGCTCACACTTGGCTTCGCTGGTGCGCAAGCGTCGGCGAAGGGAGCAGGCCGGCTGCGTCAGCGGCCGGGGAGAAAGTATTAGTGCTGGCGCCGCTCACGCGTGGTCGTCGTGCGCTCCCCACGTCGCTCCATCCGTTCTCTGTGCGGCTCCGGATCAACGCCGAGCACGCCGCCGACAGTGCCGGTTGCCGCACCAACAGCTCCGCCCACCACACCGCCAACCGGTCCAGCCGCCCGGTTTCCATCTTCGGCCCCGCGTTCAGCGCCGCGGACGGTGCCCTGCGCCTGGGCCGACAGGGTCAACGCGGCAGGAGACATGAGGAGAGCTGCAATCAGAAGTGTGGCTTTCATGATGGCGTCCTCTTCGGCGCGTTTTAAGGGGCCGGCAGCCAGTCACGTGCCGGTCGATGCGCACCAACGTTCGGAAGTCAGAAAGGTCGCACTCCAGGGCGTGCGACCTACCATGACCTCCGACTGCGCCGTCAAGGCCAGCTGCCGAAGCACGAAGGCCAGCACGGGCCAGCGCTCCGCGGCGGGCAAGATGCAGCCTCGGGTCCCGGTAGGCCATTGCCCCGATCTGGTCGAGTTTTTACGCTTCTTCGACAAGTGGTGAGCGCCCCGTCCGTAACGGAACCGGCGGAGACTGCGTGCAGGACTACATCGTCGAACCGGTTACGCCCCTGCGAGCCGATGCGGGGTGGTCAGCCCCCAGCCGACTGGTCGACAGCTGGGTGGCGTTGATCGGCCTTGACCCGTCAGCCTACGGCACCCACAGCCTGCGCAGGACGGAGGTGGCGTTGGTCTACAAGCGGACTGGCAACATCCGCTCACGCCATGCGCGGCAGACCTGCGGCCGAGATCAGGCCCGCGCTGCAGGCGGCGAAGCGACGTCGCGTGATCGCGTTCACGGCGCTCTCCGGCCTCAATGGTGGATCGGAGGAGCGTACACGCCTTCAGAACCGTCAGGGATGGCGAACCTGCGCGACCCTCCTGATCACGGACAGCAATGCCATCGTGAAGGACTGATGCTCATCGCGACGCTCACCGGCCGGATGATCATCAAAGGCTCCGCCCCAAGGATCGGAACAGGCCGCGAACGAAACAGGGGAAGGGCGGGGAACGCCATGGGGAATACCAGAGCCGGTCAGCCCTCAAAAAGTTGTTCAGTTCCAATAATTTGATGGAGCGGGCGATCGGGATCGAACCGACGACATTCAGCTTGGGAAGCCCAGGAAGGTCGTTGATTTTATCAGAAGGTGTTCCCGCCGGCCCAACCGAGCCGAAGCAACGCACCGGATCTCTGTACGCCACCGGAGCGCATCGTCCCTACCTGTTAGGGTCCTCTCCGCGATTCGAATTGTCGGATGAACGCCTCGGACGAAGCGCCCTGCAAATCGCTGGTGCTCCACCCTTATAGTATCCTGCTGACTGCCGCGGCGTGGCCAGGCGTGGCGCGAAGGGTAGCGATCAATCCCCGAAGCCGGTCGAGTCGCCTTGAACTTCAGCTGCCGGGCATTGTCGCGAACCATGCCCACATCCGCCTCGGAAAAGCCAGCCGCCGCCTCGACCTCGACATCCAGGGTGAGCGTCACCCTGGCGCCTGGCGTTCGCTGAAGCTCCATCACGACTGCGTTGAGAATGGCGTCTGATGCTCAGCCGGTTCGGCACCGAGATGAACCGCCTCGTCGTCGGCCCGGCGGTGCCCTTCAGTGACAAGATCAAGACCATGCACGCCACGTTCTACCTCCTCGAGGCGCCAAGGTCGTAAAGGCAACTCTGCATGGGTGATAATCCGCGTCGTCAGAGGCACCATGGTCACCAGGGTCGTCATGGTCACCATGGCCACTCTGCCGGACCCGCCCGCGGCCCCGCAGAAGCCCGCGAATGGCCTGCGGCCTGGCTGACCGACGGGCCTCGACGTGGTCCGCGCCGCGCTGCATCCTGGCGACACTCCGCCCTGACCACGCCCGACCTTCGCCGGCTCGTCGTCCGTCGTAACGGCCCTCGTCCGCGTTGTGCTCTCAGGCAGCCTCGGCCGCCGCAGGAGACCACCATGACGACGCTGTTCATTGCCACGATCGTCGAGGCCGATGCGCCGCGCCCGGTCGGCTCCACGCGAACGGCAGGCACGAGTGAGGCCCGCCCGATCCCGGAAGCGGCTGACCTGAACGGGCCAGCCAGGCTGTGGTCGTGCCAGGGGACGGGGTGAGCGCCGCCGACGCGAGCAGCCGGGCGTCATCAGGCAGATTCCTCCGGCCCGGCGAAATACAACCGATGGGAGTATGAGATGCCCAGACGGGAGCACCGGTTGCGGCGTGCGACGGCTTGGCTCCTCGACCTGCTCGCCCGACCCGCGCGCAGGGCGCAGTGGCGGCGGGGCGTGGCGGTCGAAGCCTACCGAGGCTACGGCTCGGCAGAGGAAATCTTCCTGATCGGCCGTGTCTTCCGGCAAGCCCGCCCGGAGCGCGATGCGGATCCCGACGACCTGCGCGCGCACCTGCGCGACATCGGCCGGCGGATCCGCCGACGGCGCCTGCCCGGGATCGGCGTCACGGCGCGGTACGGCGGCGCCGCGCTGCGCACCACGACGGATGCGGACGGCTACTTCCGCATCCACCTGCGCGCGCAGAGCGAGGGCGAGGGCGCGTGGCGCCCCGTCGCGATCACCCTCGACACCGACCCGCCGGTCGAGGCGCGAGCCGAGGTCTTCATCCCGCCGGACGGCTGCCGCTTCGTCGTGATCAGCGACATCGACGACACCGTGATGTACACCGGCGTCGCCAACAAGCTGAAGATGCTTTGGCGCCTGTTCGTCGCCGACGCGGCCGACCGCGTAGCCTTCCCGGGTGCGGCGGCCCTCTACCGGGCGCTCCACGCCGGTGCGGGCGGCGCCGAGCGGAACCCGATGCTCTACGTGTCTCGCGCGCCCTGGGGCATCCACGACATGCTCTCGGAGTTCTTCCACCTGCACGGCATCCCGGTCGGGCCGGTGCTGTTCCTGCGCGAGTGGGGCGTGTCGTGGCGCCACCCCCTGCCCCGCCGGGCCGAGGCGCACAAGGGCGAGCTGATCCGCCACATGCTCGCGCTCTACCACGATCTCCCGTTCGTGCTGATCGGCGACAGCGGACAGCACGATCCGGAGGTCTACGCCCGGATCGTGCAGGAGAACCCCGGACGGGTACTGGCGGTCTACATCCGAAACGTGTCGTGCCCGCCGGGCCGCGCGGCGGAGGTCGAGGCGCTGGCGCGCAGTGTCGCGGCGGCCGGGAGCAGTCTCGTCCTGGCCGCTGACAGCCGCGCGATCGCTGCGCACGCGGCGGGCCTCGGCTTGGTCACCACCGAAGCGGTCGAGTACGTCGCCTCCGAGAAGGCGGTGGCCGAGGGCGTGACACGGCAGCGCCGGCCTCACCGGATCACGCGGGCGACGCCGGAGGCCACGGCTGCGGCGGTCGAACACGGCGCCTTGGGCGACGCCATCAACGAGGCAGCGCGCGAGCCGCCGAACGTCGTCGTCGAGCCCGCCCGGCGTGAGTCTGGGTCCACCCGGACCCAGACCTGAGGGAGGGACGATGGAGCACCCGAGCAGCGCCGACCAGACCAGGGAGGCAGCCCGGCACACGGCCGCGGCTGCTCAACTCACCAAGGACAGTGCGGACCGCCGGACGGAGCTCGCGGCCGACCGCACGGTGTTCGCGGCCGAGCGGACCTACGCGGCCTGGATGCGCACGGGCTTGGTGGCGCTGGCGAGTGGCATCGGGTCGAGGAAGCTGCTGGAGGGGGTGGTACCGGGCTGGATGATCGTCGGCTTCGGCACCGTGCTGATCCTGTTCAGCGCCTTCTGCTTCGTGGCGGGTGTCTGGCGGCAGGTCTTCGTCGGCGCCCCTCCCCCGCGGCCGGACGTGCCCCGGCTTCCGCCCGCGCTCCTCGTGATTGTGAACGGCTTCCTGGCACTCGTCGCCTTGGCGGCGCTGCTAGGTGTCTGGTTCGGTCGGGCGCTCGGGCCCTGATCATTGCGGCGGAGACCGGCGCCTCACGCCGGCTCGAGCGCCTCCTCGCGCACCGGCATGGGCAGGCCGAGGTGGCGGAAGGCGTGGGCGGTGAGCACCCGGCCCCGGGGCGTGCGCTGCACGAAACCCTTCTGGATCAGGTAGGGCTCGATGATCTCCTCGATCGCGTCGCGCGGCTCGGAGAGCGCCGCCGCGATGG
>JAEWKL010000900.1 GCA_023386115.1 Pseudomonadota bacterium | reverse complement strand
GCCTTGGCTTCGGAGCGCGCCTCGGCTTCCGCCTTGGCCTTCGCGGCGGCGGCAGCCGCCTTCTCGGCATCGGCCTTGGCGGTGTCGGGGCGCGCCGGCGGCATCGGGGGAGGCTCGGGCTGCTCGAGGGCCGGGCGCAGGGGTGGCACCGGCATCTCCTCGGCGTTGGCGAGCTTCATCTCGGGCGGACGCGTCGGCGGCGTGGGCACATTGGTCTTGGCCTCGCCGGGATCGTTCTCCTGCTGCTTGTCGGCGACCCGGTCGGCGCGGGGGCTCTTGGCCGGGGCGTCGCCGTCGCGCTGGCCCTTGGTCAATTCCGAAAACTGGTTCTCGGTGATGACCTCGACCGGCACGCCCTCCTCGGCCTGCGGCAGCACGTGCGAGGCGGCGGCGAACAATGCCAGCCCGATCAGCACCACGTGCGCGCCGGCCGAGACCCAGACGCCGGGTTCGGACCTGTCGAAGGAAAACACCACGGAGAACCCCGCCCTACTAACGCTGGTCGGGCTCGGTCACGAGGGCGACCTTCTTGAAGCCGCCGCTCGTCACGATCGCCATCACCTGGGCAACGCGGCCGTAATCGACCCGCTTGTCGCCGCGCACGAAGACCCGTTCCTCGAAGCCGTCCTTGGCGGTCGCCGAGAGCTTGGAGACGATGGTGTCGTCGGAGAGCTCGTCCTCGCCGAGGAAGACCTGGCCGGTCTGGCGGATCGAGAGGGTGACCGGCTTCGAATCCTGGTTGAGCGGCGCCGCCTTGGTCTGCGGCAGGTCGAGGGGGACGCCGACGGTCATCATCGGCGCGGCGACCATGAAGATGATCAGGAGAACCAGCACGACGTCGATGAACGGCGTCATGTTGATCTCGTTGATCGCGCCGCCCCGCCGGCCGCGCCGACGGCGCCCGCCGCCCTGTGCCGCTCCGGAGGCCATGCCCATCTGGCTCAATCCTTCCTTGAGTGTCGCGGGGTCAGGCCGCCAGCGCCATGCGCTCGTCGATCTGGCGCGACAGGATGGCCGAGAACTCGTCGGCGAAGCCCTCGAGGCGCCCCTGGGACTTGGCGACCGAAGCCTGAAGCTTGTTGTAGGCGAGCACCGCGGGGATCGCCGCGAAGAGGCCGATGGCGGTGGCGAACAGCGCCTCGGCGATGCCGGGAGCCACGACCGCGAGCGAGGTGTTCTTCGAGGCGGCGATCGACGTGAAGGCCGTCATGATGCCGAACACCGTGCCGAACAGGCCGATATACGGGCCCGCCGAGCCGATCGAGGCGAGGAACAGGAGGCGCGATTCGAGGCGCTCGACCTCGCGCTGGATCGTCACGTCGAGCACCTTGTCGATGCGCTGGCCGAGGCTGCGGATCGAGCGGCCGGAGCCCTCGTAGGAGCGGCGCCACTCGCGCATCGCGGCGACGAACAGGGCGGCAAGCCCGGTCGCCGGCTTGTCGTTATAGGCGCGGAAAAGCTCCTCCAGCGGACGGCCGGACCAGAACTCCTCCTCGAACGCGTCCATCTCCGCCTTGGTGCGGCGGAAGAGCAGCGTCTTGTCGATGATGATCGACCAGCACCAGATCGACGAGCCGAGCAATCCGAGCATCACCACCTTGACGACGAAGTGGGCCTGCCAGAACAGGCCGAACATCGTGATCTCGGCCACGGGCATCGCCTGGGCGGCGTCGGCGGGATTCATGCGGCTTATCCTCGCGTCCCGGGCCGATGACGGCCCTCGGGCACTCCAACCGGGATCGGGGCTTTTCGTGTGGTGGTTCGATCGCGCCCGAATCTGTCGAAAGTATGGGCCGCCGCTCCGCGAAGAGCTTTTGCCCGGCGCAAGTTAAGCCCCCGGCAGGGTTAAGGAATGGTGAGCGAGACCGCTCAACGTCGGGTGAGGGTCCGGCGCAGGGCTTCCGGGAGGCGCACGGCGCGGCCCTCGCGCACGCAGGCCACCACCACCTCGGCCCGCACCAGGGTCTCGTCGCCGCGGCGCACCTCCTGGTCGAGATGCATCGAGGCGCCGCGCAAGTCGCGCGTCGCGGTCAGCACCGTCAGCGCGTCGTCCATGCGGGCGGGCTTGAGGTAGTCGAGGCTCATGCGCCGCACCACGAAGACGAGGCCGTCCGCCTCCCGGTGCAGGTCGGCCTGGTCGCCGGCAAGCCCGCGCAGGAGCTCGGTCCGACCCCGCTCCATGAAGCGCAGGTAGCTCGCGTGGTAGACGAAGCCGGAGAAATCCGTGTCCTCGTAGTAGACGCGCACGGGAAGGGCGTGGGCGTCCGGGGGCATGGTCTCGGATTCGGTCACGCGGCGATCGTCCTCTTGCTGAAAACTCGTCCGACCTGCCTTGGGGGCATCATGATGAAAGCTGCCATCCCATCCACGACCTCATCCCGGGGTGGCGGGTGAGACGAAGCAGGTCAGTCACGTCGCGCAGGCTATCACGTCGAACAGCCTGTCAGACGATGGCCTCTGCCCCCAGTTCCACCACCACGATCTCCGGCGGCACGCCGAGGCGGATCGGCGCGATGCTCAACCCCAGGCCCCCGGAGATCACGAGGTCGCTCGCCTCGCGGACATGGCCGTAGACGTAGCGGCGGGGGTAGCGCGAGGGCACCACCGGCGACCAGCCGAACAGCCGCACCTGCCCGCCATGGGTATGGCCCGACAGGGTCAGCGCCACCCGGGCCGGCACCTCGGCGAAGATGTCGGGCTCGTGCGCCAGGAGGATCATCGGGGCGCCGTCCGGCACCGCCGCCAGGGTGGCGGGCAGGTCGTGCAGACCGACCCGTCCGCGACCGGTGCGGCGCCGGGCCGGCAGCAGGGCGAGCTGGTCCTCGAGCCCGGCGAGCCAGACCGGCCCGGCCCGGGTCGCCAGCGGCACCGCCTCGTTCGACAGGACCCGGATGCCATTGCGGGTCAGCGCCGTGCCGGCCTCGGTCGGGCCGCCGCCGCGGCGCAGGGCGGCCGGGTCCTCCCACCAGTCGTGGTTGCCGAGCACGGCGTAGACCCCGAGCGGCGCGGTGAGGCCGGCCAGCACCGGCGCCCACTCGGCCGCCGGGATGCTGCGGGTGACGTAGCGCTGGCCCACCATGAAGTCGCCGACCAGCACCACCAGGTCGGCCCCGAGCGCGTTGGTGGCCGCGACGATGCCGGCGATGCGCTCCAGGCTCATCCAGGGGTCGCAGGCATGGATGTCGGTGAGGACGGCGATGCGCAAGGAGAGCCCCGCCGGCCAGGGCGCCGCGGGGTTGGGCGTGATCGCGTAAGCCGTCACGACCTGCCGGAACGGCTCGATCCCGGTGGCGTAGGCGCCGGTGCTGACGCCTGAGAGCGCGACGGCGCCCGCTCCCTGGAGCACCCGGCGGCGGGTGAGCAGGCGGTACCCCCTCCCCTCCTCACGCATCCTCGTCCCCGGTGAACAGCCCGAACTGAACGCTGGGATCGCGGTTCGGCTCCGGCAGGCCGAGATGGCGGAAGGCGTGGGCGGTGAGCACCCGGCCCCGGGGCGTGCGCTGCACGAAACCCTTCTGGATCAGGTAGGGCTCGATGATCTCCTCGATCGCGTCGCGCGGCTCGGAGAGCGCCGCCGCGATGG
>JAEWKL010000891.1 GCA_023386115.1 Pseudomonadota bacterium | reverse complement strand
ACGGGTTCGGGCGGATGATGACCGCGCCGGTGCGCGCGCTCGAGACGGTGCTGGGGCCGGTGCCTCCGGAGATCGCTGCGGTCGTCGTGGCGGGCGTGGCCTACTGGCTGACGCGCCGGCCGGGCTTCGCGGCTGGCATGGCTTCGCTCGTGCTTGCGCTCGGCCTGCTCGGCGTGTGGGCGCAGGCGATGCAGACGCTCGCACTGGTGATCGCCGCGGTCCTGTTCGTGGTCGCGGCGGGGCTTCCCCTCGGCATTCTCGCCGCGAAGCTGCCGCGGCTGGGCCGGCTGCTGCGCCCGGTCTACGACCTGATGCAGACCGTGCCGAGCTTCGTCTACCTCATTCCGGTCGCGATGCTGCTCGGGCTCGGCCGGGCGCCGGCGCTGATCGCCACGCTCGTCTACGCCTTCCCGCCCTTCGCCCGGCTGGTCGAGATGGGTCTCCGCGAGATCGGGCGGGGTCAGCGCGAGGCGGCACGGGCGCTCGGCCTCGGGACCTTCCAGACCCTGTGGCTCATCGAGCTGCCGCTGGCGCGACCGGCGATCCTGCAGGGGCTCAACCAGGCGATCATGATGGCGCTGGCCATGGTCGTGGTCGCCTCGATGATCGGGGCGCGAGGCCTTGGCGAGGTGGTGCTGCTCGGCCTGCAACGGGCAGATGCCGGGCAGGGCGCCGTCGGCGGGCTCGGCATCGTCCTGCTGGCGGTGCTACTCGACCGGATGACCGCGGCGCTCCTCTCACGACGCCGTGGATGAGGGATCGAATTCCTTGGAAAACCCGATCGGCTCACTTGAACAAAATGAGAACATCATTGCGGTTCGTATCCTGGGACCCTAAGGTCGCGCCTCGGTTTCGCGGCCGCATCATCGCGAAGTGCGCAGGAAAGTGGAGTTCCTCATGGCCGGCAGCGTCAACAAGGTCATCCTCGTCGGCAATCTGGGACGCGATCCCGAGGTGCGGCGGCTCGGCAGCGGCGAGCCCGTCGTCAATCTGAGGATCGCCACCTCGGAAACCTGGCGCGACAAGGGCTCGGGCGAGCGCAAGGAGCGCACCGAGTGGCACTCCGTCGTGATCTTCAACGAGAACCTCGCCAAGGTCGCCGAGCAATATCTGAAGAAGGGCTCGAAGGTTTACATCGAGGGCCAGCTGCAGACCCGTAAATGGCAGGACCAGCAGGGCGTCGAGAAGTACACGACCGAGATCGTGCTGCAGCGCTTCCGCGGCGAGCTGACGATCCTCGACGGCCGCGGCGGCGGGGCCGAGGGCGGCATGGGCGAGATGGGCGCCGACGACATGGGCGGCGGCCAGATCAGCCGCGGCGGCGATTACGGTGGCGGTGGCGGCGGCCGCAGCAGCGGCGGTGGGCGTTCGTCGTCCGGCGGCGAGCGGCGCCCGGCCCCGTCGTCGAGCGGCGGCGGCAGCCAGAAGCGCTATGACGACCTGGACGACGATATCCCGTTCTAGGGTTCCGACATTCCCATCAGTTGCGACGATCGCGGCCCGGATCGCACGATCCGGGCCGCTCGGCGTTCACGCCGCGCCCGTCACAGGTCGACCGACATCGACAGGAGATAGGTGCGCGGCGCGCCCTGGAAGAAGGTGCCGAACGAGGCCACGCCGGTCCAGTAATTGGCCCCGGTGACGTTCAGCACATTCGCCCGGAAGGTCGTCTTGCGGCCCTCGATCACGGTCGCGTAGCGCAGGCCGAGATCGAGGCGCGCCCAGTCCGGCAGGGCCTGGGTGTTCGCAGTGTCGACGAACTGACGGCCGGTATAGATGACGGCACCGGTCAGGGTGAGGCCCGGCACCCCGGGCAGGTCCCATTCGGCACCGAGATTGAGCTGCACCCGCGGCACCCCGATCGGCACGTGGCCGACATTGGCGGCGATCGCGGTCCGCGTCAGCACGCCATCGAGCAGCGTCAGGCCGCCGAGGATCCGCGCCTGCGGGGTGATCTCGCCGTAGACGCTGAATTCAAGCCCGCTGACCTGCTGCTCGCCGGTCTGCGCGAAGCGGCGCTGGGGGCTGAGTTCCCCGGTCGGCCGGGTGATCTGGAAGGCGCTGAACGTCGCGCCGATCATGCCCGCATCCACCTTGATGCCGGCTTCGACCTGACGCGCCACGTAAGGAGCCAGGATCTCGCCGGAATTGGTCGCCGTCGTCGGGGCGACGTCGCCGCGGCTCAGGCCCTCGATGGAATTGACGAAGAACGACACGCCCTCCCACGGTCGCACCACGAGGCCGACCAGGGGACTCGTGGCGCTCTTGTCGTAGGCGGAGGCCAGCGTGCCGACATTCGAGACGTAGTTATGCGCCTCGATGCCCTGCCGGCGCACGCCGAGCGTCAGGAGGATGCGCTCGTCGAGGACCGACAGCGTGTCGGCCACCGACAGGCCGGTCAGCGTGCTGTCGGAGAGGCGCGGCCGCGAGGTGATCACGGGCGGAGCGATGGCCGGGACCAGCACGGGATCGTAGAGATTCGACAGGTAGGTCCCGGTGCCGGCGGGAAACCGACGGGCGGTGTCCTCAGCGTAGCGGGAGGCCTGCACGACGACGGCGTGGTGGACGAAGCCGGTATCGAACCGGGCGCGCAGGCCGCCATCGATCGTGACGCGGTCGACGCCGAGGCTATAGGCTTGCGGGGTGGTGGTGGTGTCGCCGCGCGCGTTGATGATCGTCGGGGCCGAGGAGAAATATCGCTCGACCTCGGTCTTCGCGCCGCCGACATCGCCGAACAGGGTGATCCGGTCGGTGAGGTCGTATTCCAGCCGCAGCAGGCCGCCGCGGTCGTCGACATCCGAATATTCCCAAGGCTGGGTCACGTTCCGGCGGCCGTCCGGCGCCTTCGGGACCGGCACGCCGGCCCGGAGAAGGAACGGGCGTAAGGGGGCGGTGAAGCGGTCGGTCTGGGCCAGCAGGTAGAGCCATGCCCGGAAGCGCTCGCCCTGGTAGTCGAGGGCGATCGCCCCGACGCCGGTGGTTTCGGCTTGCCGGTCGATCGGCGTGTCGCCGCCGCGCAGGCTGCCGGCGACGCGCGCGCCCCATTCCCGGTTCTGGCCGTAGCGCCGGGCGACGTCGACCTGGCCGCCGCCGCGCGCCACCGAGCCGACATCGAGCGTGACGCGGGTCAGGTCCTCGCCGGCGCGTTTGGGCACGATGTTGATGACGCCGCCGATGCCGCCATTGGGGGCGACGCCCGAGAGCGCGGCGGAGGGCCCCTTCAGGACCTCGATGCGCTCGGCGTAGTCGGTGAAGACGCGAAAGCTCGGGGCGACGCCGTAGACCCCCTCGAAGGCGAACTCGCCGCTGGTGTTCTCGTTGATCGGAAAGCCGCGGATCGAGAACGAGTCGAAGGGAGCACCCGTCGTCTGCGTGGCGCGCACGGAGGGGTCGAGGGCGAGCGCCTCGGAGGCCGTCCGGGCCTGCCGGTCGCGGATGAAGTTCTCGGTGTAGCTGCTGACGCTGAAGGGGGACTTCATCGTCTCGGTGTTACCGAGGAGGCCGAGCCGTCCGCCCCGTGCGACCTGGCCGCCGGCATAGGCCGGCACGATGCCGGGCGGTGCCGCCGGTCCGGAAACCGCGATCTCGTCGAGCCGGATATCGGCCGCCGCCTCGGCCTGCGCCGCCACCGCGTGATCCGCGAGACAAACGGTTGCCGCAGCGATCGCCACGCATGATCTACCGATGTGACGATGTCGTGCCTGTTTCATGCCGAGGTGCCCCACCGACAGGGCGCCGCCGGACCATGATTCCTGTTCCGATCGTCAGTCGCCCAGAGGAATGGGCGGCCGTATCGCACCAGGCGCGACGGGGCGCAACACTCGAATACATAAGATAAGCACTCGATATTTGTAATAGTAACAAATTGAAATGAGATAACGACTTGTGATTGCGAAGCCCTTGGCGCGCCTCATGGACGGGAAGGCCGGATTTCATGCCTCGTGGTCACAAAGCCAGCGGACGGCTCGGAGCTTGCCTCGACAATCCAGGCATTATTCCTAAAGATCGGCGTTCGGATGTGTGAGCGGAAGCAGAAACGAGCGGAGCGCCGTCCGCCTTATCATGAAACAGAATAATGCAGTCTTGGCATTTCCGTCACATCATCGCTCTCCCGGTCATTCCGGGGCCGTGTGGCGGAGCCTGAAATTCAGATACGCAGAACACTCAGAATAGAACGGAACTCACCGCATCGCGCCCGGCGCCGACGAAGTTTCCTGATTCCGGGCTCTGCTGCGCAGCCGCGGGGTGACCATGACACTATGAGGATTTCCGAGCGAGTTATAAGGACCCTCAGTGGTTCCGGCTTGCGCGCCGTGTCGCCCCGAGCACGGGATCCGCTCAGTCTCACAACGAGAGATTTAAGAGCGGTCGCTCCCATCGAACGGGACATCGAAGGGGCCGCATCGCCGCAGCCCCTCCTCGCAGCCATCAAGAGGCGCCCGGCCCGAAGACGCCGAGCGCCCCCCCGTCCCGCCTCAGGCCGGCGCGCCCGCGGCCTTCGCCTCGCGGCGCCGGGCGTGCAGCACGTACTCGGTATAGCCGTTCGGCTGGACGCGGCCCTTGAACACCAGGTCGCAGGCCGCCTGGAAGGCGGGTCCGTCGAAGCGAGGGGCCATCGGGCGGTAGAGGGGGTCGCCGGCATTCTGGCGGTCGACCACCTTCGCCATGCGCTTCATCGTCTCCATGACCTCCGCCTCGGAGACCACGCCGTGGTGCAGCCAGTTGGCGATGTGCTGGGACGAGATCCGCAGGGTCGCGCGGTCCTCCATCAGGGCGACGTCGTGGATGTCCGGCACCTTGGAGCAGCCGACGCCCTGGTCGATCCAGCGCACGACATACCCTAAGATGCTCTGGACGTTGTTGTCGATCTCCTGCTGCACGTCGTCGGGGGCGAAGTTCGAGCGGGCGAGCGGGATCTGCAGGATCTCGTCGAGCGCCTGGCGGGGCCGGCGCGCCAATTCCTGCTGGCGGGCCTTCACGTCGGTCTCGTGGTAGTGCAGCGCGTGCAGGGTCGCGGCGGTCGGCGAGGGCACCCAGGCGGTGCTGGCCCCGGCCTTCGGATGGGCGCCCTTCTGCATCAGCATGTCGGCCATGGCGTCGGGCGCCGCCCACATCCCCTTGCCGATCTGCGCCCGGCCGAGCAGGCCGCAGGCCAGGCCCACGTCGACGTTGTTCTCCTCGTAGCCCTTGATCCAGGGCGTGCCCTTCATGTCGTTCTTGCGGATGACCGGGCCGGCCTCCATCGAGGTTTGGATCTCGTCGCCGGTGCGGTCGAGGAAGCCGGTATTGATGAACACCACCCGCTCCGCCGCCGCCTTGATGCAGGCGGCGAGATTGACCGTGGTGCGGCGCTCCTCGTCCATGATGCCCATCTTGAGGGTGTTGGGCTTCAAACCCAGTATCGCCTCGACGCGGGTGAACAGCTCGACCGCGAAGGCGACCTCGTCCGGCCCGTGCATCTTCGGCTTGACGATGTAGACCGAGCCGCGGCGGCTGTTGCGGAGGCCCGATTGGCTCTTGAGGTCGTGGATCGCGATCAGCGCCGTGACGGCGGCGTCGAGGATGCCCTCCGGCACCTCGGCGCCCGACTCGTCGAGCACGGCATCCGTGAACATGTGGTGGCCGACATTGCGCACCAGCATCAGCGAGCGGCCGGGCACGGTCACCTCGCCCTGGCCATCGGGGGCGGTGTAGGTCCGGTCGGGGTTGAGCCTGCGCTCGAAGCGGCGGCCGTCCTTCTCGACCGGGGCCGAGAGCGTGCCGTTCATCAGGCCGAGCCAGTTGCGGTAGACCACGACCTTGTCGTCTGCATCGACCGCCGCGACCGAATCCTCGAGATCCATGATGGTCGAGACCGCCGACTCGACCAGCACGTCGGCGACGCCGGCGGCGTCGAAGCGGCCGATGCGGTGGGTGCGGTCGAGGACGATCTCGACGTGCAGGCCGTTATGGCGCAGCAGCAGCGCGCTCGGCGAGGTGGCCTTCCCGCGATAGCCCGCGAAGGCCTCCGGCCGGGCGAGCGGGATCGTGTCGCCGGTATTCATGTTGCCGACGAGGTGGCCGTTCTCCACCGCGTAGGTCACCACGTCGGCGTGGCGGCCGCCGGCCAGCGGCAGGGTGCGGTCGAGGAAGGCGCGGGCGCGGGCCACCACCCGGGCACCGCGGGTGCGGTTGTAGCCGCCGCCCCGGGTCGCGCCGCCCTCCGACACCGCGTCGGTGCCGTAGAGCGCGTCGTAGAGCGAGCCCCAGCGGGCATTGGCGGCGTTGAGCGCGTAGCGGGCGTTCGAGGTCGGCACCACGAGCTGCGGGCCGGCGATGGTGGCGATCTCGTCGTCGACGTTGTCGGTGCGCACCTGGACCGGGCCGGGATCGGGCAGGAGGTAGCCGATCTCGGTGAGGAAGTCCTTGTAGGCCGCCTCGTCCACCGGCTTGCCGACCCGCTCGCGATGCCAGGCATCGATCTTCGCCTGGATCGCGTCGCGGGTCTCCAGCAGGGCGCGGTTGCGGGGCCCTAAGTCGCGCAGGATGGCCGACAGGCCGTTCCAGAACGTCTCCGGGCTGATCCCGGTCCCCGGCAGGGCTTCCTCGACCACGAAATCGTGCAGCACCGAGGCCACCGACACGCCACCGACCGTCTTGCGATCCATCCGATTTCCTCCCGCGGGCATCCGCACGTGCCGCGCCTTCGCCCCCCTTAACAGGGGATGCGGGCGCCAGAAAGCCGCTGCGCCGGCGCCAGCCCGCATGACGCCTGCAGGTCTGACAGGGATGAGACGACCTGTCGAAAACGTAATGCAAGACGGGAGCGAAAATGCCCCGCTTGGGCGTTGCCTCCCCGTGACAAATGCCGGCCCCCCTCCCATCTCGTGGGCGCCGGGCCGGGCCCGCCCGCCGGCAACCGAAGGAGTACGGCTCCATGAACAGCGAAGAACGCGACGTCATCAACGGCATATTCCAGCGACTGGAGCAGGCCGCGCAGCAGCCCCGCGATGCCGACGCGGAGCGCTTCATCGCCGACAAGATCCGCGCCCAGCCCTACGCCCCCTACGCCATGGCGCAGCTCGTCTACGTGCAGGAGGAGGCGATCAAGAGCCTCAACCAGCAGCTCGAACAGGCCCGGGCGGAAGCGCAGCGCGCCGGCCAGGGCGCGGGCCAGGGATCCGGCGGAGGCGGCTTCTTCTCCAGCATCTTCGGCGGCGGCGGACGGCCCGAGCCGCAGCAGCCGCCGCAGCGTGCCGGCGCCTGGGGCAACCAGGGCGGCGGCTACGGCCAGCAACCCGGCTATGGCGGTCCGCAGGGCTACCCGCCGCAGCAGCCCGGCTACGCCCCGCAGCAGGGCGGTCCCTGGGGCGGGCAGACCGCGCCGCAGCAGCGCGGCGGCGGCTTCCTCGCCAC
>JAEWKL010000886.1 GCA_023386115.1 Pseudomonadota bacterium | reverse complement strand
GGCGCTGGCCGCGGAGGAGGGAGGGCTCGCGGTCGGGGCGCCGGCCGATTGCGTGGCGCTGGCCGGGACGGACCCGGCGCTGATCGAGCGAAGCGGCGACGCCCTCCTCGACGGCTGGATCTTCGCGGCCGGCTCGCGAGCGGTGGACGCGGTGTGGGTGGACGGCCGCCAGGTGGTCACGGGCGGGCGGCACGTCGCGCGGGACGCGGTGGCGGCGCGCTATGCGGGGGTGCTGAGGCGATTGATGGCGGAGTGATCATCATCTCCAGCGTGTTCTACTTCCCTTTCCCAAGTCGAGCGCGCCTCCCCTCTCCCACGCGGGAGAGGGGATCCCGCGACTTCCCGTCATCGCGCGAGCAAGTCGACATGTCATGCGGCTCCTATCGCCAAGCTCGGGTATGAGAGAGGCGTCCGGCCCGTCGAGCGGCCCGGCGGCGCGAGGAGACGGCGCGTGCGAGCGAGAAAGCGGACCTGATCCCCGATGACCGCGCACGATCCCGCCCGTCCCGAGGCCCGGCCGATCTCGCTGCACCAGCAGATCCTCTCGGAACTCCAGGGCCACATCCTGTCCGGCCGCTGGCCCCCCGGCCACCGCATCCCGTTCGAGCACGAGCTGACGGCGCAGTTCGGCTGCTCGCGCATGACCGTCAACAAGGTGCTGACCCAGCTCGCCGCTGCCGGGCTGATCGAGCGGCGGCGCAAGGTCGGCTCCTTCGTGCGCCAGCCGCATTCGCAATCGGCGGTGCTGGAGATTCCGGAGATCCGCACCGAGGTCGAGGCCTTGGGCCTGCCCTACCGCTTCACCCTGCTCCAGCGCCGCCGCCGGCGCAGCACCCAAGGAGACCGTGCGGAGCTCGGGCTCGACGCGCCGGCCCCGGTCCTGGCCCTCACCGGCCGGCACGAGGCCGGGCCGCGCCCGTTCTGCCTGGAGGAGCGGCTGATCCACCTCACGGCGGTGCCCGAGGCCGAGGCGCAGGATTTTTCCGCGGAGCCGCCGGGGGCGTGGCTCGTCCACCACGTGCCCTGGAGCGCGGCCGAGCACCGCATCCGCGCCCGGAGCGCCGATGCCGACCTCGCCGCCACGATGGCCTGTCCGCCCGGGACGCCCTGCCTCGTCGTCGAGCGACGCACCTGGAGCGCCGGGCGCCCCGTCACCGTCGTGCGGCTGACCTATCCGGGCGAGGCGCACGAACTCGTCGCCCGTTTCGCACCGTCACAGACTTGACGTAATGCCCTAGCCCTCACAGGTCCGATCGGCTATCAGCCGCCCCGGTCACGGCCGGACCTGCCGGCTTTTCGCTACGTCATCGCCCCGTCGCCCTGAGGCGGGCATGAACGGTCGAGGGTGATGCGGTACGAGGTCGAGCGGAAGTTCCTGGTCGCTCATGCGGGCTGGCGCGAGCACGCGGTGAGCCGGCACCGGCTCACGGACGGGCTCGTCGGCGAGTTCGCGGGCGGCAAGGTCCGGGTGCGGCTCGACGAGGAGCGGGCCTGGCTCACCGTCAAGGGCCGGCGCGACGGCCTGTCCCGGCCGGAATTCGAGTACGAGATCCCGCGGGACGAGGCCGAGGACATGCTGCGCCTCGTCTGCGAGACCTGCCTGATCGAGAAGACGCGCCACTGCGTGCCGCATGGCGGGCTGGTCTGGACCGTGGACGAGTATGGCGGATCGCTCGCCGGCATGGTCCTGGCCGAGATCGAGCTGGAGCACGAGGCGCAGGTCGTCGCCCTGCCGGACTGGCTCGGCCGCGAGATCACGGCGGATGCGCGCTTCCGCCAATCGACCCTGCTGCGCCTCGCCCGCGAGGCCGGCCGGCCGGTGACCCTGACCGAGGTGATCGCCGCGCAGCTGTGAGCATCCCGCCGCATCCGGGCGCGGCAAGCGGCCTGAAGATCCCGGACATGCCGGTGAGGAAATGCCGGCATTCCACAGCATCGCGCATTGATGATCGCAGCGGACAGGCCGGGCGCCGTCCGGTCGTTGTCCTTTGCCCGGGCATCGTCTATGACCCGGCGCCAGATTGAGGCGAGTTCACCAGCCGGCGTCTTCTAAAGAGCCCCCGAGGCAGCCGTCCGGCTGCCGCGAAGAGCGGGCGACGCGGATGCCGCCCCGCCCTCCGGCCTGGTCCGGACATGCGGGGAATCGAGACCGCGAGGGACCGACAGCGTCGGGGTACCGCGGCTTACCCTTCGAGGAAACCACCCGAAAAGGTCTGTGCGGCGAGCCGGCGGCTCGCTCGCGATCGGACGCCTGTCACGGCCGGAGGCGCGCGCCTGCCGGTCCTGTACCAGAACGGGGTTTGGCCATGCGTGCCGACGACAAGACGACCTGCCAGGCCGGCATCAGCCGGCGCCGGATCCTCGGCGGAGCCGCCGCCGGCCTCGCGGCCGCGGCTTTGCCCGACTCGCTCGCCCTCGCGGAAGGCGCCGACAAGGTCGACGTGCTGCTGATCGGCGGCGGCGTGATGAGCGCGACGCTGGGCGTGTGGCTCAACGAGCTGGAGCCGGGCTGGTCGATCCGCATGCTCGAGCGCCTCGACCAGGTGGCGATGGAGAGCTCGAACGGCTGGAATAACGCCGGCACCGGCCACTCGGCGCTCGCCGAGCTGAACTACACGCCCGAGAAGAAGGGCAAGGTCGAGATCGCCAAGGCAGTCGAGATCAACGAGGCATTTCAGGTCACCCGCCAGTTCCTGGCCTGGCAGGTCAAGAACGGCGTGCTGAAGGATCCCAAGACCTTCATCAACTATACGCCCCACATGAGCTTCGTCTGGGGTGACGACAACATCGACTTCCTCAGGAGGCGCTACGAGGCGCTGAAGGCGAGCCCGCTGTTTGCCGGGATGGAGTTCTCGACCGATCCCGAGCAGCTGAAGACATGGGTCCCCCTGATGATGGAGGGGCGCGACCCGAACCAGAAGGTCGCCGCCACCTGGTCGCCGCTCGGTACCGACGTCGAGTGGGGCGAGGTCACCCGCCAATACGTCGCCCACCTGAAGCGCCAGCCGACGTTCCGCCTCGACGTCTCGACCGAGGTCCAGGGCATCGCCAAGAACGCCGACGGCTCCTGGCGGGTCACCGCGCGCAACCTCAAGGACGGGTCGCGCCAGGCGGTCGACGCCAAGTTCGTGTTCATCGGGGCCGGCGGCGGTGCCCTGCACCTGCTCCAGGCCTCCGGCATCCCGGAGGGCCAGGACTATGCCGGGTTCCCGGTCGGCGGCTCGTTCCTGATCAACGAGAACCCGGACGTCGCGACGCTCCACCTCGCCAAGGCCTACGGCAAGGCCTCGGTCGGCTCGCCGCCGATGTCGGTGCCCCATCTCGACACCCGGGTGCTGGGCGGCAAGCGCGTCCTCCTGTTCGGCCCCTTCGCGACCTTCTCGACCAAGTTCCTGAAGGAGGGCTCGTATCTCGACCTCCTGACCTCGACCACGACCAGCAACGTCTGGCCGATGATGCGGGTCGGCCTCGACGAGTTCCCGCTGGTGGAATACCTCGCCGGCCAGCTGATGCTCTCCGACGACGACCGCCACGCGGCGCTGAAGGAGTACTTCCCGAATGCCAGGAAGGGCGAGTGGCGCCTGTGGCAGGCCGGCCAGCGCGTGCAGATCATCAAGCGCGACAAGGACAAGGGCGGCGTGCTGAAGCTCGGCACCGAGATCGTCAACGCGCAGGACGGCAGCATCGCCGCGCTGCTGGGCGCCTCGCCGGGCGCCTCCACGGCGGCGCCGATCATGCTCCAGGTGCTCGAGACGGTGTTTGCCAAGAACGTCGCCACCCCCGAGTGGCAGGCGAAGATCCGCCAGATCGTCCCGAGCTACGGCCAGCGCCTGAACGACGATCCGGAGAAGGTGGCGCAAGCCTGGGCCTATACCAGCGAGCAGCTGCAGCTGCCGGCCCCGCCGGCGATCGACCGCGCTCCGCTGAAGCCGACGCCCGTGAGCGACACCGTGCTCAACAGCAGCGACACCCCGGTCAAGGCCCCGGTCCACGACTTGGCGCCGTGAGCAGGCCCGGGCGGTGTCGCTGCCCGGGGCCAGGGAAAAGGCGCTGGATCTCTCCTCTCCCCGCCCGCGGGGAGAGGAGGAGGAACCCGCGCTTCGTCTTTCTCCGGATGTCCACGCCGCAGGCGAGGAGATCTCATCCCCGGCCGCGCGGGAGACCGGTTCAGTCCCAGATATCCGCGTTCAGGATCTCGTGCGCCAGCGCCCGGCTCGGCTCGCGGTGGAGGCCCGGGCCGGACAGGACGAACTCGACATCGGCGAGGCGCGGCAGGTCGGCGTGGGAGAGTTCCTGCAACCCGTCCGGAATCAGGCTGCGGGGCTGCGCCATCAGGCCGACGCCGGCGAGCGCCGCGGCGCGCAGGCCGCTGAGGCTGGCGCAGGTGCAGGTGATGCGGAAGGCCCGTCCCTCCTGCGTGAGGGCTGCGAGCGCCACCGCCCGGGTGATGCTCGGGGCCGGAAAGCTCGCGAGCGCCACCGGCTCGCCCCGCTCCGGCAGGGCGGTGGGCAACCCGACCCAGACCAAGCGGTCGCGCCGCACCAGCATCCCTTGCGTCTCGCCGACATGGCGCTTGCCGAGCACCAGATCGAGCTCGCCCCGCGCCAGGGCGTCGTGGAGGAAGCCGGTCAGCGCCACGCTCAATTCGAGGTCGACCGACGGGTAGGCCTCGCGGAAGTCGCGAAGCACCTCCGACAGCCGGCTCTGCACGAAATCCTCCGAGGCGCCGAAGCGCACCTTGCCCCGCACCGGGCCGCCGGCCAGCGCCCGCTCCAGCCGCTCGTGGGCGTCGAGCACCGTGCGGGCGAAGCCCAGGACCGTCTCGCCCTCCGGGGTGAGGGCCACCGAATGGGTGTCCCTGGCCACCAGCCGGCGCCCGATCTGCGCCTCCAGGCGCTGGACGTGCTGGCTCACCGTCGACTGGCCGAGGCCGAGCTGCTCGGCCGCCCGGCTGAAGCTGCGGCTGCGCACCACCGCCGCCAGGGTGCGCAGCAGCACGGGATCGATCAGGCGGGTCACGTCGGCTCTCCGCATCCTGCATGAGCGAGGCCGACACTATCGCACTTCACGATAACTGTAATCCTGGGCCCCCGCGTACCCATCCGGGCCCTGGCCGATTAGGTAGGCGGGGATCCTTCCAGAATCTCGGCCCGCCATGCTCTCGCGCTTTCGCCCCGACACCTTCACGCTGATGATCGTCGGCGCCCTGATCCTCGGCAGCCTGCTTCCGGTGCAGGACCGGCCGGCCGAGTGGCTCGCCGTCTTCGCCAACGGCATGATCGCGCTCCTGTTCTTCCTGCACGGGGCGCGCATCGACCGTCAGACGGCGCTCGCCGGGCTGGTGCATTGGCGCCTGCACCTCGTGGTCTTCGCCTCGACCTTCGTGCTGTTCCCGGTCCTCGGCCTCGCCGCCGGCCTGCTGAGCCCGACCCTGCTGACCCCGGCGCTGGCCGCGGGCGTACTCTTCCTCTGCGTGCTGCCCTCCACCGTGCAATCCTCCATCGCCTTCACGTCGGTGGCGGGCGGCAACGTGCCGGCGGCGATCTGCTCGGCCTCGGCCTCGAACATCGTCGGCATGTTCATCACCCCGCTCCTCGTCGCGGTGCTGCTCAACACGCAAGGGAGCCATCACGGCTTCGACTGGGGAGCAGTCGGCAAGATCATGGCCCAGCTGCTCCTGCCCTTCGCGGTCGGCCAGCTGCTGCAGCCGCGCCTCGGCCCGTGGCTCACCCGGCACAAGCCGCTGACCATGGTGGTCGATCGCGGCTCGATCCTGCTCATCGTCTACATCGCCTTCAGCCACGCGGTGGTGACCGGTCTGTGGAGCCGCACGCCGCTGCCGGCGCTGGCGACCATGCTGGTCGTCGACCTGGTGCTGCTCGCCGCGGTGCTGGCGATCACGACCGCCGCGAGCCGCCTTCTCGGCTTCTCGAAGGAGGACGAGATCACCATCGTGTTCTGCGGCTCGAAGAAGAGCCTGGCCTCCGGCGTGCCGATGGCGAACGTGATCTTCGCCGGCCAGGATGTCGGCGGCATCATGCTGCCCCTGATGCTCTTCCATCAGGTCCAGCTCATGGCCTGCGCCGCGCTCGCCCGCCGCTACGCCGCGCGGACCCACACTGTGCCGGCCGCCGAGGAGGGCCCGGCCCGGGCCGGCGTCGCGCCGGCCGCCGCGAAGCTCGCGGCGCGCTGATCCAAGCTCGCGGCGCTGATCCAAGCTCGCGGCGCGCTGGTCCAGCTGCGATCTTGCGGCGTTGACGAAAGATTCACGTCGTCGCGCCATTCTCATGGGGAGCCAGGTTGCGTATCGGCTCTCCCGAGTGTCCGGCCCCGTCGTGCGTTCCGCGGCGGGGCCGCGCCGTTTCTTCAGGGCGCGACGACGGGATGACGGTGAGAGAACAGCCGGGAATTGTCCGCTGGTCGTTTTAATCCTTCATTCACCTTGTCGCTTCAGCCGGCGCACACCATCCCGCCTCTAGTTTGTCCGGGTGCCGTCACCCGAGGAGGCGCCCGATGACCACGATCGTCCTGCCGCGCCGCGACCTCGCCGCGGTGCCGGTCCTGTCGCTGCTGCGCGGCGTCGGCCACGTCCTGATGGCCGCGTTCATCTTCTTCGCCTGCTTCGCCTTCTCGGACACCTCGCCCTACGACATCGTGGCGATCCCGACCATCGTGCTCTGGGTCCTGCTCGGCGTGCGGCTCTACCGCGGCGCAGTGCCCGTCGTCATGGTGCTCCTCGTCTTCGTGGGAGCGACGGTCGTCGCCCTGATGCCCTATCTCGACGAGAGCCTCTCGGCGATCTGGACTCTGCAGCTCTGCTACCTCGCCGTCACCGGCATCTTCTTCACGATGTTCTTCTCGGACGGCAGCGACCGCCGGATCGAGGCCGCCCTCAAGGTCTACACCGCCAGCACGCTGTTCAGCGCCGTCCTCGGCATCGGCGGCTATCTCGAGCTGATCGGCAACGAGGAGCTGTTTTCCAAGTACGGCCGGGCCTCCGGCACCTTCCAGGACCCGAACGTGTTCGGCTCGTTCCTGACCCTCGGCGCGCTCTACCTGATGCACAACCTGCTCACCGGCCGCGCCCGGCATCCGCTGCTCTCGAGCCTCGGCCTCGGGATCCTGCTCACCGGCGTGTTACTGTCCATCTCCCGCGGCTCCAGGGGCGGCACCGTGGCGATGAGCGGGCTGATGGTCCTGATGCTCTACCGCGCCAGCGCCCCATTCTTGCGCCGCCGCATCGTGCTGCTGGCCGCCCTCACGGCGGGGTTCGGGGCGGTCGCCCTCGTGGGCCTGCTCTCGGTCGGCAATGTCGGCGAGACCTTCGCCAAGCGCGCCGCCGTCACGCAGGATTACGACGAGGGCGAGACCGGCCGCTTCGGCAACCAGCTGCGCGGCATCGGCATGCTGATCGAGGACCCGCTCGGCATGGGCCCGCTGCGCTGGCGCCGCACCTTCAACCTCGAGCCGCACAATTCCTATATCGGCGCCTTCTCCAACGGCGGCTGGGTCGGCGGCGTCGCGTTCGTGTTCCTGGTGCTGATGACCACCCGGGTGGGGTTGCGGCTGATGAGCCAGGACACGCCCTACCGGCGCCACGCCCAGATCGTGGTGCCGGCCCTCCTGATGTTCTTCCTCCAGGCGATGCAGATCGACATGGAGAAGTGGCGCCATGTCTACATGATGCTCGGCATGGTCTGGGGCTTGGAGGCGGCGCGGGTGCGCTGGCTCGCCGGCGGAGAGGCGTGAGGGCAGCATCGGTTTGCAGGCGCCGGCAAATGGGCTAGAGCCCGGCGGACCCCGCGCCCGCCCCTTGCCGGGCCCGTCCCCCGCGACGGGCGCCCGAGGCCGCGCCGCCGAACGCTGCTCTGCGAGACCCGATGTCCAAGCCCGCGAAGGCCGAGAAGGCCGCCACCCTCAAGCCCCGCCTGCCGCGCGGCCTCGTCGACCGCGGGCCGGCCGAGATCGCCGCCACCAACCGGATGCTGGACAAGATCCGCGAGAGCTTCGAGCTCTACGGATTCGAGGCGGTGGAGACGCCCTTCATCGAGTACACCGAGGCGTTGGGAAAATTCCTGCCCGACCTCGACCGGCCGAACGAGGGCGTGTTCTCGTTCCAGGACGACGACGAATCCTGGCTGTCCCTGCGCTACGACCTGACGGCGCCGCTCGCCCGCTACGTCGCCGAGCATTTCGACGCCCTGCCGAAGCCCTATCGCAGCTACCGCGCCGGCTATGTCTTCCGCAACGAGAAGCCGGGCCCGGGCCGCTTCCGCCAGTTCATGCAGTTCGACGCCGACATCGTCGGGGCGCCGACCGTCGCGGCGGATGCCGAGATCTGCATGATGGCCGCCGACACGCTCGAGAAGGTCGGCATCGGCCGCGGCGACTACGTGGTCAAGGTCAACAACCGCAAGGTCCTCGACGGCGTGATGGAAGCCATCGGCCTGGGCGGCGACGACCAGGCCGGCCGGCGCCTCACCGTGCTGCGGGCGATCGACAAGCTCGACCGCCTCGGGCCCGACGGCGTGCGCCTGCTGCTGGGCCCCGGCCGCAAGGACGAGAGCGGCGACTTCACCAAGGGCGCCGGCCTCTCGGACGACGCGATCGAGCGCATCCTGCGCTACGTCTCGTTCCAGGCCGCCCCGACCGCGGACGGCGATCGCCTCGCCTTCTGGGAGAGCTTTTTCGGCGGCTGGGGCGAGGTCGTCGGCTCCTCCGAGACCGGGCGCCAGGGCATCGCCGAACTGCACGCCATCATGAAGCTGTGCGAGGCGGCGGGCTACGGCCACGACCGGGTGCGGGCCGATCCGTCGGTCGTGCGCGGTCTCGAATACTATACCGGCCCGGTCTTCGAGGCCGAGCTGACCTTCCCGGTCGTCAACGAGGACGGCCAGACCGTGCGCTTCGGCTCGGTGGCGGGCGGCGGGCGCTATGACGGCCTCGTCGGCCGCTTCCGCTCCGAGCCGGTGCCGGCGACCGGGTTCTCGGTCGGCGTCTCGCGGCTGTTCTCCGCGCTTCAGGTGGTCCGCAGCCCGATCGTCTCCGGCCACGCCGCCCCCGGCCCGGTGGTGGTGCTGGTGCTCGACCGCGAGGAGACCGCCGCCTACCAGGCCCTCGTCGCTTCCCTGCGCCAGTCCGGCATCCGCTCGGAACTCTATCTCGGCGCCTCCGGCATGAAGGCGCAGATGAAGTACGCCGACCGCCGCGGCGCCCCCTGCGTCGTCATCCAGGGCAGCGACGAGCGGGCTAGGGCTGAGGTCCAGATCAAGGACCTGATCGAGGGCGCGAAGGCCGCCGAGGCGATTGCCAGCAACGCCGAGTGGAAGGCCGCCCGGCCGGCCCAGTTCTCGGTGCCGGTGGACGAGATGGTCGCGCGGGTGCGCGAGGTGCTGGCGCGGCATTACGGCGGTTAATGGCCCTCGCTCGTCTCTGAAGGCTGCCTGTTTCTTCGGCAGATCTGACAGTCTCCATCGTCATTCCGGGGCCGCGAAAGCGGAGCCCGGAATGACGCGGTGGGTATCGATCCCGTGGTGCCGGTTCTGGCAGATCCTCTGCCTTTGACGAGGTCGCGATGACCAAGGATCTCCTTGAACGCGTGCTCTCTGCCTTGCAGGAAGCCGAGGCCCATGCTCAGGGCGAAACGCCGCCCGGCATGGTCGTCCACGTCCCCGACGCGCCTCGACCGTCCAAATCTGCGGACGATCATGACGAGGACGGCCGCAGGGCGTGAGGCTCGCTCACCACCTCCGCACACCCCCACGGTCGCCAATCCCGCCCACGGCTGCTACAGGGCCCTCCGAGTTTCAAAGGTGTTGGGACCAATGACGGGTAACGGAGCCGCGGCCCCCCGGCCGGCGGCGGCGCACGAGGCGCTCCTGGCGCTGTTCGAGGACCGGGGCTACGCGCGGGTCGAGCCGCCGGTGCTGCAGCCGGTGGAGCCCTTCCTGGAGCTGTCCGGCGAGGACATCCGCCGCCGCATCTTCATCACCCAGGACGGCGCCGGGGCGGAACTCTGCCTGCGGCCCGAATACACGATTCCCGTCGGGCGCCATCACCGCGCCGTCGCCGACGGGCAGGCGGCCGATTACAGCTATCTCGGCCCGGTCTTCCGCCTGCGGGCGGCGGAGCCCGACGAGTTCCACCAGGCCGGCATCGAATCGATCGGCCGGACCGACGTGCCGGCGGCCGATGCCGAGATCCTCGGCCTCGCCCTCGACGGGCTCGACCGGCTCGGGCGCCGCGATGGCCAGGTCCGCCTCGGCGATATGGGGCTGATCACCGCGCTCCTCGACGCGCTGAACGTCCAGCCGGCGGCCAAGCGCCGCACGCTCAGGGCGGTGGCTGCCGGCCGCTCCCTCGACGAGATCGCGACGCCGGTCGCGGTCGACGCAGCCCATGCGGGCCTGCTCTCGGCCATCCAGGGCCAGGACCCGCAAGGGGTGCGGGCCTTCGTCGAGGACGTGCTCGCCATCGCGGGCATCAGCCGGGTCGGCGGCCGCACCGCCGGGGAGATCGCCGAGCGCTTCCTCGCCAAGGCGGCGGCCCATGCCGAGGGCGGCGCCGGGCTCGGCGGACGCGCCCGCGAGGTGCTCGATTCCTATCTCGCCCTCACGGGTGATCCCGACGCCGCGGCGCTCGCCGCCCGCGACCTCGCCCGCCGGGCCGGCCTCGACGATCCGCGGCTGGAGGCGGCGCTCGCCCTGTTCGAGGAGCGCAACGGCTTCATCGCCGCCCGCGGCCTGCCGCTCGAGCGCTTCGTGTTCACCGGCAGCTTCGCCCGCAACCTCGACTATTATACCGGCTTCATCTTCGAGGTCGCGGATGCCGAGGGAGGCAAGCCTGCTGCAGGCATCAAGCCCCTCGTCGGCGGCGGGCGCTACGACGGCCTGCTCCAGCATCTCGGCAGCCGGGACGCCCTGCCCGCCGTGGGCTGCTCGTTCTGGCTCGAACGCTTAGGGGGCGCGCGCTGATGAGCGACACGATGACCGCAAGCCCCCTCGACGGCCCTCTCGTCCTGGCGGTGCCCTCGAAGGGCCGCCTGCAGGAGAACGCCGCCGCCTTCTTCGGCCGCGCCGGCCTGACGCTCGCCCAGACCAGCGGCGCGCGCGACTATCGCGGCCGCCTGAAAGGGGTGGACGGGGTCGAGGTGCGCTTCCTCTCGGCCTCGGAGATCGCCGGCCAGCTCGCCTCCGGCGCCGCCCATCTCGGCATCACCGGCGAGGACCTGATCCGCGAGACCCTGCCGGACGTCGCCGGCCAGGTCGAATTGCTGACGCCGCTCGGCTTCGGCCAGGCCACCGTGGTGGTGGCGGTGCCCCAGGCCTGGATCGACGTGCGCTCGATGAGCGACCTCGACGAGGTGGCGAGCGACATGCGGGTGCGCCACGGCAAGCGCCTGCGCATCGCCACCAAATACGTCAACCTGACCCGGCGCTGCTTCTACGAGCACGGCATCGCCGATTACCGCATCGTCGAGAGCCTGGGCGCCACGGAAGGCGCGCCCGCCTCCGGCAGCGCCGAGATCATCGTCGACATCACCACCACGGGCGCCACGCTCGCCGCCAACGCGCTGAAGATCCTCGATGATGGGGTGATCCTGCGCTCGGAGGCGAACCTCGTCGCCTCGCTCGCCGCCTCCTGGAGCGAGACCCCGCGGCGCGCCGTGCAGGCGGTGCTCGGCCGCATCAGCGCCGAGGAGCGGGCCCGCACCACCCGGGAGGTCAGGGCCGGGATGCCGGTCTCCGGCGAGATCGACCTCGCGGCCCTCGCCGCCCTGCACGAGGCCGAATTGCCCTACGGCGCGCCGGAGGGGCGGGGTGAGATCGTGCTGCGCTGCCCCGCCGACGCGGTGTTCGGCCTCGCCGACGCGCTGGTCCAGGCCGGGGCGCAGGCGGTGAGCGTGCGCCGCATCGACTACGCCTTCGCGGCGGAGAATCCGCTGGTGGAGCGGCTGCTCGGGCGGCTCTGACGGCTCGCGCGCAGCGGGAGGCCGTCCTCCCGCTGCGGATCGGCGCCTTATCCGGCCGCGCCTTCGGACGGACGCGTTCGAAGGCGCCGGCTGAGCCCGAACGGGCGCCGGTGCTGAGGCGCCGGACGCCTTGGCATCCGGATGCCTTTGCAGCGACGTGGCGATGCCAAGGCGCGAGGGTCTTACTGCGTCAGCCGCAGCTTGCCGATGCTCACCGCAATCGCGTTGAAGGCCCCGATGAGGCTGCTCGAATCGTTGGCCTGGAAGTACTGGTTCTGCGACGCGCAGGTCTTGAGCAGATTGATGCCCTGCGCGTCGATCGGATCCGACGAGACGCTGAAGCCGATCGTGTAGATCGCGATGTTGGCCGGAGCCGCCTTCGCGTTGGCGCAGGCGAGCTTCGTCAGGGCGTCGAGGGCGGTGCGCGCTCGCCCGCTGGTCGACACGTTCTGGTTGGCGGCCGGGAAGTGGATGTCGGGATTGCTCCCATCCGCATTGATGAAATATCCGTTCGAGGACATGTACGACTTGCTGGCGGAGGAGCCGTTATCGAGCCACGTGTTCGCGCCATCGGTCATGAGCACGATGATCTTGTTGACGGTGTTGCCGCCATAGGCGGCGCCGTCGGCGAAGACGCTCTTGGGGGAGATGGTGCGCCAGCCCCACATCAGCCCTTCGTGGATGTTCGTCGTGCCGCCGGCGGTCATGTTGTCGATCAGGCTCGTGAGCACGGCCGCGTTTCGCGTCAGCCGCTGCAGCGGCTGGGTCGTGCAGCCGAAGTTGGGGCCGTTGGTGCCGAGTTCGCCCAGGCTCCCTGGCCGCGCATTGCGGGGGGCGCTGTACTTGCAGGCGCGGCTCAGCGCCGTGGCGTAGCCGTCACTGGCGGACAACATGGGACAGGTTCCGGTGGTCGTCCCATCGTCGTCGTCGATGTAGCTGTTGGGGCTGGAATTGCCGTTCCAGATTGCGCGAGAGCCGGCCGACGTGCCCGCGCCGCCCTCGTCCGGGGCGAGGTAGGGCAGGTAGAGCGAGGCATCGCCGGTCGTCGCCATGTCGCTCACGTTCTGCGGGTAGGGCAGCGACTCGAAGCAGCCGGCCCATTTCCAGCTCGGCACCACCCCCTGCAGCTTCGCGAAGAGGTCGAACCGGCTCTGGAAGCCGGCGGCGGCGGTCCCGGAGAAGTTCGTCCAGTGATAGGGGGACTTGCCCTGCGTATCGACCCAGCTGGCGTTCCTGTACGTCGCGGCATCGACCGCGACCGCGGAGGAGAACGGGACGACCGAGATCCTGGTGTCGGCTGAAAAACTCTTGTTGTTGAGCACGTAGGTGACGAATTGCTTGGCCGCCGAGCGAAGCGCGGAGATCTTCGAGACGCCGTCGTTGCCGGATCTCCCCATCGACCCGGTATTGTCGAGGACGAGGGCGATCTCGAAGGTCCGCGGCATCGGCGTGGCGCAGCGCGCCTGGGCGGCCGGATTGATGCTGCGTGTGCCGGTGATCCGACCGAAGAACACCGTCGAGAGCTTGTGTGCCGTCAGCGTGATCTGGCGCGGGTTGCTGGTGATCGTCAGCGGATCCACCACGAGGTCGTCCGCCCCCATCTGCCCGGTCATGGTCGTGCGGGCGAGCGCGTCGAGGTCGTCGTTCGTCGTCGTCAGCGGCGTCTGGCACAGGAGCAGTACGGTCGCGTCGGTCGCGGCCTGCAGCTTGGTCTCCATGCGCATCGCCGCGCCGTAATCGATCGCCGCGCCGGCGAAGATCAGCATCGGCAGCAGGAGGGCGCTGAACAGGATCGTGAGGTTGCCCCCGCGATCGCCGGGAAAGCCGCGCGCATGCTGCCCGGCGCGCCGCCATGCCGCCCGGGCCGCGGTCTCAAGGCGCGGTGCCATCGCAGG
This sequence comes from Pseudomonadota bacterium, assembly GCA_023386115.1. GTDB lineage: Bacteria > Pseudomonadota > Alphaproteobacteria > Rhizobiales > Beijerinckiaceae > Methylobacterium. The sequence continues at coordinate 2,835 of JAEWKL010000886.1, read as the reverse complement.
CTTTCGGGTTCGTGCCGGGCAGGACGATTTCCGTGAAGGTGTTCGTTCCATAGGTCTGGCCGCCTCGAACGGGCCATGGGACACTGGCGGAGAGCGTGATCTCGCTGCTGACGCCGTTGACGAGCTTGACCAGGGCGCCGCCGATCATCGGGGCGTAGGTACCCTTCACCTCGACGAGGACGTAGCGCATGCCCTGGGTCTGGTAGCCGGGCGGCACGGTCAGGTCCCTGGCGGGTCCGAGCGCGCGCGCCGTGGTCCCGGAGGCCGTGGCCGAGCAGACCTGCGGCACGAGCTGGAGCTTGGCGAGGTCGACGCCGAGCGCGCTCACGGCGATCTGCACGCCGGAGGCGTCGAACGGGCGCAGCACCCGCGGGGCGACGGCGAGGATGTCGGTCATCGCGCTCGCGGCGAACGGGTTCTGCAAGTCGCCCTGGGACACGAGGTCGGCGACGGTCCGGGCGAGCAGCGTGAGCTTGCGCCAGTGGTCGAACGCGCGGGACAGTTCCGACATGCCGGCGAGCAGGGCCAGCATGACCGGCAGCAGCAGGGCGAACTCGGTCATGGCGGCGCCGCGCCGGTCACGCAGGAAGGCGGATCTCAGCACGCGCCCGCCCCGGTCACCTGGTACGGCTCGGTGCGAAGCACGGCCGTCGCGGTCAGGAGGCCCGATCCGGTGTCGGCGCCGCTGGTGAACTGCCGGGTGACCAAGCCGAGCAGGTTGAAGAAGGCCGGGAAGGGGACGGCCGCCGTGACGACGACGATGGTCCCGGGCTTGGCGCAGGCGTAGTTCGTTCCGAAGCCGGTGCTCCAGGAGCCGGCGCCGGTTTCGATCGGCTGCGCCGGCGCGGCGCCGGCGAAGGTGCCCGCCGTCGCCACCTCGATCCTCACCTTGCTGCAATCGAAGACGGTCACGACGTTGGCCGACGCCGCTCCGCACATCGTCGCCTTGAGATTGGCGAGCAGCGTCGGCGCATCGGTCTTCCCGGCATTGGCGAGCTGGAACTGGCCGGTGAGGACCGACCTGACGCCGTTCTGGACCGCGCGATCGAAGTTCTGGGCGGCCCAGATCTGGAACGCGACCTGGATGATCGCCCCGACGAGGGCGAGGAAGGGCATGGCCACCAGGGCGAACTCGACCGCGGCGCTGCCTTGCCCATCGGCAGCGAGGCAGCGGACCCGTCGCCACGCCCGAACCGTTCGGCGGCTCTCCCGGGATCTGCCTGCGAAGAGAGATGCGATCGCGTGTTGCGGCATCCGGATCCACTGCCGTGGTTGCCAAGTCTGCTTGGGAAAAATCCCAGCCGGTCTCGCTGGGCGATTGAGACATCGAGCCTTTTCGGCGCGGCATCGAGATCCGCTCGGAGGTACAATTACCCGCAATTCTAAATGAAAAGATAAATTTCCTAGAGATTTTCGGTTGTATAGAAATTATTTATTGAATACAAGTTCAATCGAACAAGAGACGCGATGCATAGTATCTCAGAATCGCAATGGTGTGATCTTCAGCCGACCCGGATATGCGATACGTCGTGTCAGACCTAGAGGAAGCCGCCGCCGGCCCGGAACGTGCTCCTGCGGCATTCGACTCTGGGTTGTGGCGCGCCCGGCGCCGGGACAGGGCGAAGACACGCCGCGCGCTGCGCCGGCGTCCGGTTCGCTCCCGCCGACCGCTGCGGCCGATGGCTCGATCGAGAGTGTCGGCAGCGCCAGCCGAACGGTCGACGGCGCAAGGCGCGGCGATCCTCCGTGCGGATCCGTCCCGCCGTGTCGGCTCCGGGAAGCGACACGGCCACCGTTGAGGCGCGGCGTCGATGCCGCCGCGGCGGGAGAGCCTACTCCGCCGCCTCGACGAACACCGTCCCGGCCCGCGGAAGGGAAAGCGCGTCCCACACCTCGACCAGGGCTTCGGTCAGCGCCGCGATCTGCGCCTCGCCGTGGAACGGGGAAGGGGTGATGCGCAGGCGCTCGGTGCCGCGGGGCACGGTCGGGTAGTTGATCGGCTGGATGTAGATGCCGTGGCGCTCCAGCAGCCGGTCGGCCGCCGCCTTGCAGGCTTCCGCATCGCCCACCATCACCGGCACGATGTGGGTGTCGGTGGCGAGCACCGGCAGGCCGGCGTCGAGGAGCGCCGCCTTGGTGCGGGCGGCCTGGCGCTGGTGCGCCTCGCGCTCGGTGCCGGACTGCTTCAGGTGGCGGATCGACGCGATCGCGGCAGCGGCGATGGCCGGGGGCAGGGCCGTGGTGAAGATGAAGCCGGGAGCGTGGCTACGCACCGCGTCGCAGAGCGCTGCCGAGCCGGTGATGTAGCCGCCGACGCAGCCGAAACCCTTCGCCAGCGTCCCCTCGATCACGTCGACCCGGTGCATCACCCGGTCGCGCTCGGCGATGCCGGCGCCGCGCGGCCCGTAGAGGCCGACCGCGTGGACCTCGTCGAGGTAGGTCATGGCGCCGTAACGTTCCGCGAGGTCGCAGATCCTGCCGATCGGCGCCACGTCGCCGTCCATCGAGTAGACGCTCTCGAAGGCGATCAGCTTCGGCCGGTTGCCGGCCGCGATCAGCAGCTCCTCGAGGTGGGCGAGGTCGTTATGGCGGAAGATCTGCTTGTCGCAGCCGGACTGGCGCACGCCCTCGATCATCGAGTTGTGGTTGAAGGCGTCCGACAGGATCAGGCAGTTCGGGATCAGCTTGGCGATCGTCGAGATGCCGGCCTGGTTCGAGACGTAGCCGGAGGTGAAGACGAGGCCCGCCTCCTTGCCGTGCAGGTCGGCGAGCTCGCGCTCGAGGTCGACGAGCGGCGAGGTGTTGCCGGCGATGTTGCGGGTCCCGCCGGCGCCG
>JAEWKL010000533.1 GCA_023386115.1 Pseudomonadota bacterium | reverse complement strand
GCCCCGTCGGGTCCGCCGCGCTTCCGCTTCGACGAGGTGGTGCGCCGGGCGCGCGCCCTCGCGGGTGTGCCGTTCGAGGCCACGATCGCGCCGCTGCCGGCGCCGCTCGCCTCGCTCGACTACGATGCCTGGCGCGACATCCGCTTCCGGCCCGACAAGGCGTTGCTGGGGGACCAGGACGGGCCGTTCCGCCTCCAGCTGTTCCATCTCGGCTTCCTCTATACCCGCCCGGTCACCGTGAACGTGGTGCGGGACGGGGTGCCGACGCCGATCCCCTACCAGCCCGGCCTGTTCGATTACGGCCGCACCACCATCGACAAGCCGCTGCCGGTCAATCTCGGCTTCGCCGGCTTCCGGCTGCATTACCCGCTCAACAAGCCGGGCGTGCTCGACGAGCTGATCTCGTTCCTGGGCGCCAGCTACTACCGCTTCCTCGGCCGCGACCAGCTCTACGGGCTCTCGGCCCGGGGCTTGGCGGTGAATGTCGAGAGCGTCGGCGGTCCGGAGGAATTCCCAGTCTTCCGCGAGTTCTGGATCGAGATGCCGCCGAAGGGCGCCGACCGGGCGGTGATCTACGCCCTCCTCGACGGGCCGTCCTGCACCGGCGCGTTCCAGTTCCTGGTCTATCCGGGCGACGAGACGGTCGTCGACGTGCGCTGCTCGCTGCATCCGCGCCGGGAGCTCGCCACGATCGGCATCGCGCCGCTGACCTCGATGTTCTTCATCGGCGAGAACGACCGCCATCACTCGGACGATTATCGCCCCGAGCTGCACGATTCCGACGGGCTCCTGATGCAGTCCGGCGGCGGCGAGTGGATCTGGCGCCCCTTGCGCAACCCGAAGGAGCGCTGGATCTCGGCCTTCGAGGACCGCAACCCGAAGGGCTTCGGACTGATGCAGCGCGACCGGGTGTTCGAGGATTACCAGGACCTCGAGGCGTTCTATCACCGCCGCCCGGGCTACTGGGTCGAGCCGCAGGGCGAGTGGGGCGAGGGCACGGTGCGTCTCGTCGAGCTGCCGACCGAGAACGAGACCCACGACAACATCGTGGCCTCCTGGCAGCCCAAGCAGCCCTACAAGCCCGGCGAGGCGGTGGAGCTGTCCTACAAGATCCGCGCGCTCGCCGAGACCGACGACCTCCATCCCGGCGGCCGGGTGGTGAACACCTACGTGGCCCGTGCGACGGCGAGCGGCGGCACGGCGGACGCGAGCCAGCCGCGCACCCGCCGCTTCCTCGTCGATTTCTCGGGCGGCGACCTCGCCTACTGGCTCACCGACCCCAAGGCGGTCGAGATCGTGCCCTCGACCACGCAGGGCAGGATCACCGCGATCTCGCTCGTCCCCAACCTGCACGTGAAGGGCTTCCGCGCGGCGATCGACGTCCAGCTCGCCGAGGCCGGGCAATCGACCGAGCTGCGCGCCTTCCTGCGTGCCCGCGGCCAGACCCTGACCGAGACCTGGACCTATCCGTGGAAGGCCGCGTGAGCGGCCATCCCACCCGGTCGCCGGCCGTCACGATCCGGCCGGCGCTCCGCGAAGACCTCGACGCCCTGATGGCGCTCGAGGTCGCGGCCTTCGCCACCGACCGGGCGGAGCGCCGGGCGATCCGCCACGCCATCGGCTCGCCCTCGATCTCGCTCCTCGTCGCCCTCGACGGCGCGGTGCTGATCGGCGCCGCCACGATCGAGCGCCGCCGCGGCAGCCGCCACGCCCGCCTCTCCTCGATCGCGGTGGCACCGGGCCGGGCCGGGACCGGCCTCGGCCGGATGCTGCTCCAGGCCGCCGAGGCCGAGGCCCTGGCCCGGGGCTGCGAGACCCTGCGCCTGGAGGTCCGCGAGGATAACGGCGCCGGCATCCGCCTCTACGAGCGCAGCGGCTACACCCGCTTCGAGACCGTGGAGGAGTATTACGAGGACGGGACGACCGCCTGGCGCTACGAGAAAAGCCTCGGGGACGGGGAGGGCGGCTGAAGCGCTCCGCCTGCTCCGTCCTGGTACAACCACGATACGAGCGGGACGGGTCGCGATACCACCGGATCCGCCTTCCCTTGCGAAACGTGCCGTAACGACATGGTTTCCGATTGGTTAGCGTTGGCATGCCGGTCGCAGAGATCCCGGTGACCGAGGCACGGCGTGCCTCACTCCGGGATCTTTGGAGATAAGGTGACAGCCATGGCCCTGACCAACGCCGATATCCGCCGGATGGTGAGCGAGAGCCGTCACCATGCCGTCCGGGCGCTCCCGCCCCTGACCCTGCCCGACCTGATGCCGCAGCGTTTCGCGCCCGAGTCGCGTCCGCTCGTCCACCTCGAGTCCCGCGACGTACGCACCATCGAGATCGTCTGGGCGCAGGAGCCGGCGCCGTCCGGCAGCCGCCTCGTCGGCGGCCTCGCCCTCGTCGCCAAGATGCTGGCCCTGCCGGCACTGCTCGTCGGCAGCCTCTACGCCCAGCCGGCCTATGAGTGCCAGCAGCAGAAGAGCCGCGGGATGCTGTATTACGGCACCACCGTGCCGATGTGCGTGAGCGAGCGCATGGCCGAGCGCCTCGGGAGCGTGCAGGCCTTCATCGGTCGGTCGCTGCGGGTGATGTGAGGCAGCACTTTGCCCGACCGGTCTCTGTTGATTTTACACCCACAGCGTCATCCCGGGGCTCGCCGCAGGCGAGAACCCGGGATGACATCGAGGGTTTCAGGTCTGTCGATGATCTCACGCAGAATTTTATAGAAAAACACGCCAGGGAGAAGACGCCATGCTCCAGATCGCCCCCCGCAAGCTCGCCCGCATGGTGCCGGAGGCCTCCGAGCTCGACCGGTTCGAGACCGCCTCGCGGGCCGAACTCGCCGCTTGGCAGCGCGAGAAGCTGCGTGAGACCCTGCATCACGCCTACGCCAACGTGCCCCATTACCGCGCCGCCTTCGATCAGGCGGGCGTGCACCCGCGCGACTTCTCCGACCTGCCCGACCTCGCCCGCTTCCCCTTCACCGCCAAGGCCGACCTGCGGGCGAACTATCCCTTCGGCCTGTTCGCGGTGCCGCGCGAGCAGGTGGCGCGCATCCACGCCTCGTCCGGCACCACCGGCAAGCCGACGGTGGTCGGCTACACCAAGGCCGACATCGACACCTGGGCCGACGTGGTGGCGCGCTCGATCCGGGCGGCGGGCGGGCGGCCCGGAATGCTGATCCACGTCGCCTACGGCTACGGGCTGTTCACCGGGGGACTGGGCGCCCATTACGGCGCCGAGCGCCTGGGCTGCACGGTGATCCCGATGTCGGGCGGCATGACCGAGCGCCAGGTCCAGCTGATCCAGGACTTCAAGCCCGACATCATCATGGTAACGCCGTCCTACATGCTGGCGATCCTCGACGAGTTCCGCCGCCAGGGCCTCGACCCGCGCGCCTCCTCGCTCAAGGTCGGCATCTTCGGGGCCGAGCCCTGGACCAACGCGATGCGGGCCGAAATCGAGGAGGCGTTCGACCTTCACGCCGTCGACATCTACGGGTTGTCGGAGGTGATGGGACCGGGCGTGGCGAGCGAGTGCGTCGAGACGAAGGACGGGCTGCACATCTGGGAGGACCACTTCTACCCGGAGATCGTCGACCCGCGGACCGGCGCGGTCCTGCCGGACGGGGCGGAGGGGGAACTGGTCTTCACCTCGCTCACCAAGCAGGCGATGCCGGTGATCCGTTATCGCACCCGCGACCTGACCCGGCTCCTCCCCGGCACCGCCCGGGCGATGCGGCGGATGGAAAAAATCACCGGCCGCTCCGACGACATGATGATCGTGCGCGGGGTCAACGTCTTCCCGAGCCAGATCGAGGAGAAGATCCTCACGATCCCGGCTCTCTCGGCCCATTACCAGGTGGTGCTCTCCCGCCAGGGTCGGCTCGACACCATGACGATCCGGGTCGAGGCGCGCCCCGAGGCCGACATCGCCGACCTGCGCGAGGCCGCCGCCGACCGGCTCTGCCACGCGGTCAAGGACACGATCGGCATCACCGCCACGGTCGAGGTGGTCGCCCCCGGGGGGATCGAGCGCTCCCTCGGCAAGGCCCGCCGCGTCATCGACCAGCGCCCCCGGGACTAGCGACGAGATCCCATGGCCCGCACCCGCGCCAACGACTACGACGACAAGCGCCGGGCGATCCTCGATCGCTCGGCCGAGCTCTTCGCCGCCCACGGCTACGACCGCGCCTCGATGAGCCGGATCGCCGAGGCCTGCGGCGTCTCGAAGGCGAACCTGTATCACTACTATCGCGACAAGGACGAGATCCTGTTCGACGTGATCCGGCTGCACCTCGAGGAGCTGCTGGAGGCCGTCGAGGCCGCCGACCGTCCGGGCCTCGCCCCGGAGCCGCGCCTGCGCAGCCTCGCGGGGGCACTGCTCGAGGCCTACCGGGACGCCGACGCCCAGCACAAGGTGCAGATCAACCATCTGGGCCTGCTCTCACGTGAGCGGCAGGCGGAGGTGAAGGCGAGCGAGCGCGAATTGGTGCGCCTGTTCTCCGAGGCGATCGCCGGGGTGGCGCCGCACCTCGCCGGCACGGCATTGCTCAAGCCGGTCACCATGTCGTTCTTCGGCATGGTCAACTGGCACTATCTCTGGTTCCGGCCCGGCGCGGGGCTGACCCGGGCGGAGTACGCGGATCTCGTCACGCGATTGATCGCCGAGGGGGCGAGGGGGATCGCGGGAGAGCGGGCGCCGGAAGTCAGGGTGGTGGGAGGCTAAGAGAACCGGACGCTTTCTCACAACCGGGGTGCGCGTTCTCCTCTCCCCGCGGGCGGGGAGAGGGCTTCGGCGACCTTGTCGTCGACGAAGCGAGGCGGCAGCCGAAGGTGAGGGGGTGGTGCCGGAGGAGTCTCACTCGTTGAGACCCCCTCACCCTCTCCCCGCCCGCGGGGAGAGGGGGAACCCCTGCTTCACCGGTTACGCCGCGACGCGGAACTCCTCCGCCGGCAGGACGCTCGGCACCACCCGTCCGGTGGCCCGCACCATGCCGCTCGCGCCGTCGAGCGCGCCCGGCACGAGGTCGAGGCCCAGGAACCGCTCCGGCGCGTAGGGGCCGGGCAGGCCCAAGGTCCCGACCCGCTCGTGGGTGAAGCCGAAGCGGGCGTAGTAGGGCGCGTCGCCCACCAGGATCACGGCCCGGTGGCCGAGGGCGGCGGCGCGGGACAGGGCCTCGCGCATCAGCCCGTTGCCGATGCCGAGCCCGTGGAGCGCCGGATCGACGGCGATCGGGCCGAGCATCAGGGCGGGTGTTCCACCCGCATCGACGTCCCACAGGCGCACGGTGGCGACCAGACGGTCCTGCATCTCGACCACCAGGGCGAGGCCGTCCGCCGGAAGGCGCCCCTCGCGCAGGCGCTCGCAGGTCTTGGTGAAGCGGGCCTCGCCGAAGCAGACGTCGAGCAGGTGCTCGCGGGCGGCGAAGTCAGCGGCGCGCTCGTCGCGGATCTGGATCATGGCCGTACCCTCCCGATACTCACGCAAAAACGGGCAAAGGACAGCCCTCGCACCCGCCGCGACGCGGCGGGCCGTCCGGGACTTTTGGGGATTGTGGAGGCGCGGACGCGCCGGGCGCGATGAAACGGGAAGCCCGGCGCATCGTTCCGAGGAAATCGGCGCTCCGAGCGCCGATCTGTCAGATCACGTAGGACTGGAGCGGCGGGAAGCCGTTGAACGCCACCGCCGCGTAGGTGGTGGTGTAGGCACCCGCGCCCTCGATCAGCACCTTGTCGCCGATCGCCAGCGAGACCGGCAGCGGGTACGGGGTCTTCTCGTAGAGCACGTCGGCCGAGTCGCAGGTCGGGCCGGCCAGCACGCACGGCACCGTGCGGTCCTCGTCGCGATCGGTGAGGATGCGGTAGCGGATCGACTCGTCCATCGTCTCGGCGAGGCCGCCGAACTTGCCGATGTCGAGATAGACCCACCGCACCTCGTCCGCGGCGTCGGACTTCTGCGAGACCAGCACCACCTCGGCCTCGATCATGCCGGCATTGCCGACCATGCCGCGGCCCGGCTCGATGATCGTCTCGGGCAGCTGGTTGCCGAAATGCTTGGTCAGCGCCCGGAAGATCGCGTCGCCGTAGGATTCCACGCCCGGCACCGCCTTGAGGTACTTGGTCGGGAAGCCGCCGCCGAGGTTGACCATCGAGAGATGGATGCCGCGATGCGCGCACTCACGGAAGATCATCGAGGCCGAGGCGAGCGCCCCGTCCCAGGCTTCCGTGTTGCCCTGCTGCGAGCCGACGTGGAACGACACGCCATAGGCGTGCAGACCCGCCCGGTAGGCATGCTCGAGCACGTCCACCGCCATTTCCGGCACGCAGCCGAACTTGCGCGAGAGCGGCCACTCGGCGCCGGCGCCGTCGCACAGGATGCGGCAGAACACCTGCACGTCCTCGCGGGCGACCTTGACCGCGTCGGCGGCGCGGGCGATCTTGTCGACCTCGGCTTGGCAGTCGACGGCGAAGAGCCGCACGCCGAGCTGAAGCGCGCGGGCGATGCAGCGCTCCTTCTTGATGGTGTTGCCGAACGACACGCGGTCGGCGGTGGCGCCGGCGGACAGCGCCATCTGGATCTCGACCACCGAGGCAGTGTCGAAGCAGGAGCCCATCTCGGCGAGCGCGCGCAGCACCTCGGGAGCCGGGTTCGCCTTGACGGCGTAGAAGACCCGGGTGTCCGGCAGGGCACGAGCGAAGGCGGTGTAGTTGTCGCGCACGACATCGAGGTCGAGGACCATCACGGGACCCTCGTCCCGGCCGAGCTCGCGGCGCACGCGCAGGAAATCGCGGATGCGATCGGTCATGATCAGCCCCACCAAAGGTTCGAGAGGGCTCCCGCGGGAACCCGAAGTCGAGATCAAGACGGCGCGCGTCGGCCGTCCGGCGTCAGGGGGCGATGCGACGCGGCGCGGACGTGCTGTGGAGACACGCCGTGCGACGCGGGCACAGAGCACCCGGAAGCTGCCTTTGCTTGGAACGGGGAAACCCGATCCGCACTCGGGGCAAGGAGAAACAAGCCTCTTCGGTGTCGGCCTTTGGAGGGCCGACGAGACCAAAAAAGCCCGTTCGTCGTTGCTTTAAGCTGCGTCCCCCGTGGAGAGCGGGGTTCGCCGGTTTTGCCTCCGGCTGCCGGTTGTTGTCGGGGTCCGGTGTTTCCACCTGGATGCCGGCCGGAGGGATCCACCCTTCCCGGCCATCGATCCTTTAAGACCCCTGGCGGCTGTCCGGCCTCTTGTCCGGATGCCCACCAACCGGCACGCGGCCACAGGCACGTGCGAAATTGGGCAAGGCGGTAAATACGGATCATGGCCCCCTGCCGCAAGTCCAAATGTACCGATTGTCGCCGGATTTCCCCATGGTGGCGCGGGAGACACGGTGGGCTCGTCGCCCGCCGGAGCCATCGCACGGCCGGGCCCTTCTCAAGCGGCGCCGGACGGGCCATTCAGCGCGGCGACGCGCACGCGCGTTCAGGACGCGCACCTTATATCCGGACCACCATGACCCTCGCACCCTCGCGCCGCGCGCTCCTCGCCGGCCTGCTCTCCTCCGCCGCCCTCGGCCGGGCGGCCTCCGCCCAGGTCGGGCCGACCCAGCCCGGCCCGAGCGCCCTTCCGCCGCCGACCCCGGGGC
>JAEWKL010000865.1 GCA_023386115.1 Pseudomonadota bacterium | reverse complement strand
CCCTCTGGTGACCGGGGGGGGGCCCGCGGCCCCCCCCCCCGTTTCCGGACTCAAGGAAGTGTGCGGCGGTGCCGGCGCTTACCAGCGCCCGCTGCCCGCCGAGTGCATGCTGCGCTCCACGGCGGCGAGCGCGCTGGCCTCGGCCTTGGCTTCCGTCGGGTGCGGGCGGTCGGACCGCTCGACCAGCTTGCCGTTCCGGCGGATGGCCCACTGGAACTGCCCGGCCGGCTTCGTGATGGGGGAGACTTCGATGGTGTACGGAGTGGAAGTGCTGTCTGCCATGACACCCATATAGGGGCTTCGCGGATGCTTTTCCACCCTACCTCACCGGGCGGGAGGCGCGCGAGAGCTGCATGGGTCCGATCGTTGCCGCCACGATCCCCGCTTGGCCTCGCGGAAGAGCGGGCCTGGCGGAAGAGTGGGCCTCGCGCGGGAGGCGCGGCGCGAGACCTGCTATGCTCGGTCGAGCGAGGCGCCAGCGAGGATCCATGACGCCGTCTTCCCCCGTGACGCCCGCCGACGCACCGACCCGCCCGCTGGGCCATGGCGGGGCCATGTTTCCCTTCCGCGCCCGGTTCTGGATCGTGGCGCCGGCCATCGGGGCGCTGGCGGGCCTGCTCTATGGCCACGTCGTCGGCGTCGACCCGTTCGTCGCGGCGGTCCGGGGCGTCTTCATCGGCGCGCCGCTGATGCTCTACGAGCGCGGCCTTCTCCTCCGGCGCTGGCGCGAGGTGACGCGCCGGGCCGCGACCCCGGTCTTCGCGGTCGCGACGCTGGCGACCTACATCGCGATGATCGTCCTCGGCAACGCGGTCGCCGGCACGATCCTCCATCGCGGCTTCGGCCTCATGGCGGATGCCCGCAGCGCGATGATGATGTCCGAGACGGGCTTCGCCTACGCTCTCGGGATCTCGGCGCTCGCGACCTTCGTCTTCCGCGTCCGCGAGCTGATGGGACCGCGGGTCTTCGCGAGCCTGCTGGTCGGCCGCTACCACCGTCCGATCACCGAGGAGCGCATCTTCCTGTTCCTCGACGTGGCGGGCTCGACGCGCTTCGCCGAGGAGCACGGCGACCTCGCGGCCCAGAGCTGGCTCGGGGCGATCTTCGCCGCCATCGCCCTGCCGGTGCACCGCTCCCGCGGCTCGATCGACGACTATGTCGGCGACATGGCCCTGGTGAGCTGGTCGATCGACCGCGGGACCCGGGATGCCGCTTGCCTGCGCTGCGTGTTCGACGCCGTCCGCACGATCGAGGCCGAATCCGAGCGCTGGACCGCACGGTTCGGCGCGGTGCCGGCCTTCCGCGCCGCGCTGCATTGCGGCCCGGTGGTGACGGCCGAGATCGGCCTGGAACGGCGCAAGATCGCGTATTTCGGCGACGCGTTGAACACGACGAGCCGTCTCGAGGGGCTGGCCAAGGAACTCGACGTCCCGGTCATCGTCTCGGGCGACCTCCTCGACCGTCTCGGTTCCCTGCCCGCCGATCTCCGCGCGGCGGATCTCGGCCTGCGCCCGGTGCGCGGCCGCAAGGAGCCGCTGCGGATCGCGGCGGTGCGGGAGGTCGCCGCTCTCCGCGACCGGTTGCCCACGAAGGATGCCTCATGAGCCTGGACATCGCCGCGCTCCGATCCGACACTCCCGGGGTCGCGCACCGCGTCCACCTGAACAATGCCGGCGCCGGGCTGATGCCGCGTCCGGTGCTCGACGCGATGCTCGCCTATCTCACCCGCGAGGCCGAGATCGGCGGATACGAGGCGGCGGCCGAGGCGGCCGGCGCACTCGACGGCGTCTACGACAGCGTGGCGCGCCTCCTCGGCGCCGAGCGGGACGAGATCGCCCTGACCGAGAACGCCACGGTTGCCTGGCAGATCGCCTTCTACGCCCTCGCCTTCCGCCCGGGCGACCGGATCCTCACGGCCAGGGCGGAGTACGCCGCCAACTACGTCGCCTTCCTCCAGGTGGCCCGGCGGACCGGCGCGGTCATCGAGGTCATTCCCGACGATCCCGACGGGGTGCTCGATCCGGAGGCCCTCGCGGGCATGATCGACGGGCGCGTGAAGCTGATCGCGATCACCTGGGTCCCGACGAATGGCGGCCTGCGCAACCCTGCCGCGGCGGTCGGGCGGATCGCACGCGCGCATGGCGTGACGTACCTTCTCGATGCCTGCCAGGCGGTCGGCCAGATGCCGGTGCGGGTCGACGAGCTCGGGTGCGACATCCTCTCGGCGACCGGCCGCAAGTTCCTGCGCGGTCCCCGCGGCACCGGCTTCCTCTATGTCCGGCACGACCTCCTGCGGGATCTGGAGCCGCCGATGATCGACCATTTCGCGGCGCCCTGGATCGCACCGGATCGGTACGCGCTGCGCCCGGACGCCCGCCGCTTCGAGACCTGGGAGAACAACTACGCAGCCCGCCTCGGGCTCGGGCGGGCCGTGGATTATGCCCTCGCCCTCGGCCTCGACGCGATCGAGGCGCGCTGCCGCGCCCTCTCGGCCCGCCTGCGCGACGGTCTCCGGTGCGTTCCCGGACCCACCGTCCACGACCTCGGTCCCGATCCGGCTTCCATCGTCACGGTCTCGGTCGGGGATCGCGATCCGGACGCGGTGAAGGCGGACCTGGCCCGGTCCGGCTACAATGTCAGCGTCTCCCACCCGTCGAGCACCCTGCTCGACGCGCAGGCGAGACGGCTTCCCGCCCTGCTGCGGGTTTCCCCGCATTGCTACAACACGGAGGACGAGATCGACCGTTTCATCGCGGCGCTCGCCACGCGGCTCGCCGGGCGGGATTGACTCGGCCGCGGGGGATCAGGCTCGGCTTCGGCGCTCGGCGGACGCCACCACGGCCGCTGCCAGCGTGACGGCCGCCGCATCCTCGGCAAATCCCCGAACGCGCCCGCCCGCGGTGCGGCCGAGGAGCGTGCCGGCGACGGCTCCCGCCAGCCCGGCAA
>JAEWKL010000862.1 GCA_023386115.1 Pseudomonadota bacterium | reverse complement strand
GGGGGGCCCGGCGCGGCCCCGCCCTTCCTTTTGCAACAACCGAGAAGGTCGCTTAGCGCTTCGAGAACTGGAAGCTGCGGCGAGCCTTCTTGCGGCCGTACTTCTTGCGCTCGACCACGCGCGGGTCGCGGGTCAGGAAGCCTTCGCGCTTCAGCGGGCTGCGCAGCTCGGGCTCGTAGTAGGTCAGCGCCTTGGACAGGCCGTGGCGCACTGCGCCAGCCTGGCCGGAGAGGCCGCCGCCGGCCACCGTCACGACGATGTCGTACTGATCGACGCGGTCCACGACCTGGAGCGGCTGCTGCAGGATCATGCGCAGCACCGGGCGGGCGAAGTAGGTGTCGACCGGGCGGTCGTTCACCGTGATCTTGCCGGCGCCGGGCTTGATCCAGACGCGGGCGATCGCGTCCTTGCGCTTGCCGGTGGCATAGGCGCGGCCGAGGGAGTCCAGCTTCTGGACGTGGACCGGGGCCTCGTTCTCGCCCTGCGAGAGGTTCTGGGCCTTGCTGGCCTGGCCGAGGTCGGCGAGGGACTGAAGGGTCGCCATCTTACGCGCTCACGTTCTTGCGGTTGAGAGCGGCGACGTCGAGCGTCTCCGGCTGCTGGGCGGTGTGGGGGTGCTCGTTGCCCTTGTAGACCCGGAGGTTGCCCAGGATCTGCCGGAACAGCGGGCCGCGCGGCAGCATGCGCTCCACGGCCTTCTCGACGACGCGCTCAGGGAAGCGGCCTTCGAGAATGAACTTGGCCGAACGCTCCTTGATGCCGCCCGGGTAACCAGTGTGGTGGTAGTACACCTTCTGGTTATACTTGCGGCCGGTGAACTTCACCTTCTCCGCATTGATGACGATGACGTTATCGCCGCAGTCGACGTGGGGCGTGTACTGGGGCTTGTGCTTGCCCCGCAGACGCATCGCGATGATCGACGCCAGGCGGCCGACCACGAGGCCCTCCGCGTCGATGATCACCCACTTCTTGTCGACGTCGGCGGGCTTCAGCGAAAAGGTCTTCATCGCGGATAAGTCCCGGAAGTCTTGACGAAAAAACAGGACGCCGCCGCGGTCAGGACTGAGCGCGCGGCGGCGATGGGGGCTCAGTAATCGAGTATCGCAGCGCCGTCAAGCGACACGGATCGCGCACAGAGCCAAAAAACCGAGTTTTTCGAGCAGCTTCCGTGATGCGGTATCATGATACCGCTAAATTGTGAGTTGGCTCAGCGCGGCGGCAGCGCGTAGGTTCCGGTCGCATGGCAGACGAGATCGTCCTTTCCGGGATCATCGACCTTGCCCGGATCTTGGCCTTCGCTGCGAATCAGCACCTCGCCGACGGCCAGCGAGCGCCCGAGCTTGAGCAGGCGGGCCTCCGCCAGGAGATCGGCCTGCGCCGGCTTGCGCATGAAGTTGAACGACAGGTTGGTGGTGACGGCGAGCGCCACCGGGCCGATCTGGGCCAGGATCGCGACGTAGAGCGCCACGTCGGCGAGCCCCATCATGGCGGGCCCGGACAGCGTGCCGCCCGGCCGCAGGTGACGCTCGTGGTAGGGCAGGCGCATCGTCGCGGTCATGGGGCCGACGCTCTCGATCACCGGGCCCGGGCCGCCGTGATGGATCTGCGGGAAGACCTCGTCGAGGAAGGCCGCGACCGCGTCGCGGTCCATCATCAAGGCAGAAGGCATGCGAGGGGCGTATCCGGTTGTCTTTCTGCACGATCTTGCAGCACGGCGCCCGGCACCGGACAATAGGCCATCCGTTCCGTCCGCAACCGAGACCGCATGTCCGAGACCCTGCTCCTCCGCGACGACCGCGACGGCGTCGCGACCCTGATCCTCAACCGGCCGCGGGCCCGCAACGCCCTGTCGCACGCGATGCTGACCGCGCTATCGGACGAATTCGCGCGGCTCTCCGCCGACGAGAGCGTGCGCGCCGTGGTGCTGGCCGCCGAGGGACCGGCCTTCTGCGCCGGCCACGACCTGAAGGAGATGACCGCCTACCGGGCGGAAGGAGATCGGGGCGCAGCCCGGTTCAAGGACCTGTTCGACCTCTGCTCGTCGGTGATGATGGCGATTCCCGCCCTGCCGCAGCCGGTGATCGCCGCCGTCGAGGGGATCGCGACCGCCGCCGGCTGCCAGCTCGTCGCCTCCTGCGACCTCGCGGTGGCCGGCAGTGAGGCGCGCTTCGCCACGCCGGGCGTGCAGATCGGCCTGTTCTGCTCGACCCCGATGGTGGCGCTGTCGCGCAACCTGTCGCGCAAGGCCGCGATGGCGATGCTGCTCACCGCCGAGATGGCGGAGGCGCAGGAGGCCAAGGAACTCGGCCTCGTCAACCGTGTGGTGCCGGCCGGCACGGCGCTCGAAGCCGCACACGATCTCGCCGCCGGCATAGCGGCCCGCAGCGCCTACACGGTGCGGGTCGGCAAGCGCGCCTTCTACGAGCAGCTGGAGATGCCGCTCAGCCAAGCCTACGCCCATGCCGGCCGGGTGATGACCGAGAACATGCTGGCCCGCGCGGCGGAGGACGGCATCGCGGCTTTCCTCGACAAGAGGGTGGCGCGATGAACCACGACCGCTACGACGACGAGGCACTCCGAAAAATCCTGCGGCAGGTGCGCAGCATCGCGCTGGTCGGCGCCTCCGCCAACCCGGCCCGGCCGAGCTGGATCGTCACCAAGTACCTGCTGGAGCGCGGCTACCAGGTGATCCCGGTCAATCCGGGCCTCGCCGGGACCGAGATCCTGGGCCGGCCGGTGGTGGCGCGGCTCGCCGACCTCACTCAACCCGTCGACATGGTCGAGATCTTTCGGAACTCCGACGCCGCCGGCCCCCTCGTCGACGAGGCCCTGGCCCTCGACCCGCTGCCCGGGGTGATCTGGATGCAGCTCGGCGTGCGCAACGACGCCGCCGCCGCCCGGGCCGAGGCGCGCGGCGTCACCGTGGTGATGAACCGCTGCCCGAAGATCGAGTATGGCCGCCTCTCGGGCGAGATCGGCTGGACCGGGGTGAATTCCCGCATCCTCAGCGCCAAGCGGCCGAAGCTCGCCGCGAAGGGATTCCAGAAGCTGACGATCGAGGAGCGGTGAGGCCGGCGGGGCCCGGCTTTCAGCGCGCGTCCTGCACTGCGTCCGGGCGCTCGATCGGGGCGACGAAGCGGCCGAGCGACAGGCCGAGCTGCTTCGTCACGACCGGGCGCACGGCCTGCCAGGCACGGGGACCCATCGCCAGCTTCGCGCGCTGGAGCCACCACAGGCGCGTGCGGCGCACGGCCGGGCTGATCCCGGCGGCGTGCTGCATCATGTGGCGGGCGCCCGCCGCGTCGCCGCGGTCGAAGGGCTGGCTCGCGTGGCGCACCGCCGCCATGGCGAGCCCGAGCCGCATCGGTGCCGCCATGTCGGCGACCGGCGCGGCCTCGGGATAGCCGAAGACCGTGTCGAACATCATCCTGCGCTGGTCGATGTCGCGCAGCATCTGCTCGTAGTAGTAGGACGACATGTTGCTGCCGTGCTGGCGCCAGACACCCTGCGGCCGGTCGATCCGGGCGACGGATCCGTGCAGGGCGAGCCGCAGCCACATCTCCTGATCGCCGGAATGCGTGAGCTCCGCCCGGTAGCCGCCGACGCGGTGCTGGATCGCGGTGCGCACCACGGCGGTCGAGGTGTGGATCGGGTTGATGAAGCGGTTGAGCGCGAAGAACTGCCGTGCGTCGTAGATCGTATGAGCGGCCTCCAGATCGGCCGGCGGCATCTCCGGGCGGGGCTTGCCCTCCTCGACGCTGAGATACGGGCCGTAGACCAGGCTCAGTTCCGGCCGCGCCTGCATCAGGTGCGCGGCCCGCGCCAGGGCGCCGGGCGTGACGAAGTCATCCGCCGAGAGGAGGAGCAGGCATTCGGCCCGCGCCCAGGCCAGGCCCTCGTTGTAGGTGGCGATGTGGCCGCGATTGGCCGCGTGCCGGACGTATTCCACGCGGGAATCGGCCCGGCACAGGGCGTCGGCGACCTCCGGCGTGTGGTCGGGCGAGGCATCGTCGAGGATCAGGACGCGGACGTCGCAATTCTCGGTCGCCAGGACGCTGCCGACGCTCTCGGCAAGGAAATCCGCGTAGCGATAGCAGGGAATGATGACGTCGACGCTCGGCATGTCCGCCCCTCGGCCCGGTTGCAAGTTTTGGTTGCAAGTTTCGGTTGCATGTCTCGGCTGCGCGCGCGTCGCGGGACGTCAGCCGGCGCAAAGAACCGCGCCTCGCGGTGCTGCACGCTCGAACGCGATCAGAGCACGGGTCGGGGGCGGAGCAACCTTGTCGAGTCGGGGGAACCGGACCGCATTTCGGGGGCGGAGACCTACGCCGAACGGTCGTGTTAGGCCATGAAACGGCCGGGCCCCTGCGGGACGGCCGGAATCCGGCCTGGATGCAGGACGGGCGGAGCGATTCGGCCCCGCCCCGGCCCTCAGCGACCCGGATGCACGAACAGGGTGTCGAACTCGCCCGGCTCGTAGTGACGGCCGGTGATGTCGGTGATCACGATCCACTCGTGGCCGTCCGCCGCGAGCTCGTCCGCCTTCTCCAGGGCCGCCTCAGGCGAGGAGCGCTGGTACGAAAGGTGCCCGTCAGAGGTGTGGGCCGTGACGACGAGATGCATGGCTCTCCTTGTTTGCTCAGGAAGCCATTCTACAGGAACATGCCTCGCAGGGCGAGTCGGGTCCGGCCCGCACCGCCAGCGGCGGCACGGCCACGCTTCCTGACCCATCGTCACGGAGCGGCCTCACTCCGGCGCTAGCACCGGTCACATCGCCGCTCCCTGGAGGCCACCCGATGCCCGTCCTGTTCGCCGCAGCCTCGTGCCTCGCCCTCGGGATCGCCCTGGTGGTGCTCCTCGGGCTCAGCGCCTGAGACGCAGCTCGGCCTTGGCAAAGCCGAGCTGCTCAGTGATTGCCCTGTCGCAGGTTCCTGTCGCAGAACCGGATACCATTTTTGCGAAACCTGCTCAGAGCAGCGCCCGCGCCGCCTCGGCGACCTTGCGGATCGAGGTGTCGACATTGTCGGCCGAGCCGGTGATCCGCTCCATGTTCCGGCGCACCGAGGCGACGCTGCGGGCCGCGTTCTGCATGTTGGCCGACATGTCGCGGGTCACCGCAGCCTGCTGGGTGATGGCGCTCGACACCCCGACCGAGATCTCGCTGACATAGCCGATCGCCGCGACGATCGCTTCGATTGCCGCGACCGCCTCGGAGGTGGCGCCCTGCACGGCGTCGATCTGGGTGCCGATCTCCTGGGTCGCCCGGGCCGACTGGCCGGCGAGCGCCTTGACCTCGGCGGCGACCACCGCGAAGCCGCGGCCCGCCGCCCCGGCGCGCGCCGCCTCGATCGTGGCGTTGAGGGCAAGCAGGTTGGTCTGATCGGCGATGGAGCGGATCAGCGACACCGCCTCGCCGATCCGGTCGGCGGCCTGCGTCAGGCTCCCGACGATGCCGCCGGCATCCTGGGCCTTGCGCACCGCCGCGTCGGAGGCGGTACGGGCATCCTCGGCGTGGCGGCCGAGCTCGGCGATCGAGGCGGCGAATTCCTCGGTGCCGGCAGCCACCGCCTCGACGTTGCCGGAGGTCTGGACCGTCTGCTCGGTGGTGGCGCGGGCCTGATCCGAGACCTGCGAGACCGCGACCGTGATCGCGGCGATGTCCGCCTCGATCGCCCGCTGGCCCGTGGTCCGGCGCTGGCGGTCGAGCACCTGCTGTGTGATGTCGGTGGCGAACTTCACCACCGCGCAGGGCTTGCCGTCGAGGTCGAGCACCGGGTTGTAGGCGCCGAAGATCCACACGTCGCGGTCGCCTTTGCCGAGGCGATGGAACTCGCCGGCCTGGTGGCGGCCGGTGGCCAGGGCTTGCCAGAACGCGGCGTAGCCCGGGCTCGACCGCTCGGCCTCGGAGACGAACAGGCCGTGATGGCGCCCCACCACCTCGTCGTGGGTATAGCCCATCAGCCCGAGGAAGATGGCGTTGGCCTCGGTGATGATCCCGTCCGGGGTGAAGTGGATCACCGCTTGCGAGCGGTCGAGGGCGGCGATCTGGCCGGCCAGGTAGGCATCGCGCTCCTTGCGCGCGGTGATGTCGGAAGCAAGCTTCACGACGCGTACGACGCGGCCGCGCCGGTCGAGCACCGGATTGTAGGAGGCCTGGATCCAGATCGACCGGCCGTCCTTGGCGACCCGGCGGAATTCCCGGGTCTCGAACCGTCCCTCGCGAAGGCCCTGCCAGAATGCGGCATAGTCCGGGCTCTCCCGCTCGGCCGAGGGGACCAGCAGGCTGTGATGCCGCCCCTGGAGCTCGGCCAGGGTGTAGCCGGTCAGGGCGAGGAAGCAGGAATTCGCGTCCAGGATCGTCCCGGACGGATCGAACTCGATCCGACCTTGCGACCGGTCAACGGCCGCGAGCAGCGCAGCGTGGCTCGATGGAAAGAAGGACACGACGGGCGGTCTCTCGCAGTCTGTGACGGAGACGGTGCGCTCGAATCATTATTGAAGAGTGAAGAAAGAAATTTTTCTTGAACCGGATCACGAGATGAAAAAATCTGTTTCTCGACCGCGACTTCGGTGAAGACAAGTAGAAGACGACCTCGACTTCCCGGAAGCACTCAGCCTATTGGCATAGGCCCTGGCCGCCTGCGCGGGGCATCCTGAGGCCGTCACGCTATGCGGGCTGAAATAGAGCGGCAGCATCGCTGGGCAAGAGAGCTTGGAGCGCGTTGCGCACATCACGAAAGGCCCGGCCGCGATTGGCGTCGCGGCCCTGGATGCCCGCCTCGCGCCGGCGGGAACCGGAGAGGGCGACAAAGATTGGGGCGCAATACCACAGTGCCCACTTTACCGGCCCCTGCGTCCGGCAGCCGGCCGCCATCCATCGAGGAGGAGCCGGGCCTGATCTTCAGCCCTTGCGCTGCGCCTTCATATAGCTGGTGATCGCGGCCTGACAGTCCGGGGACAGCTTGGACCTGTTCTGGCGGAAGCAGGCCTGCACCTCGGGCCCGTCCGGCGAGAGATTGCCGCAATAGGTCAGGTAGTCGCCGGTGCAGTGCTGCTTGAGCACCGCGCGGTCGGCCAGGACCGGCTGGGCGAGAGCGGCACTGGTCGTCAGGACGAGGATGAAGGTGGAGCGCAGGAGCACGACGTCTCTCCGGGAGAAAGATGGGAAGGCGGGTTCGGACCAAGGAGGCGACAGCCCGCCCGACGATCCTGGCCGCCACGCGTGGCCTCGGCCGTGCGCGTGCATGTAGCAGCCGAGGGCGCGCGAGCAAGGTTCCGCAGTGGAAACACCGAGACTTGAGCCTGAGCGACAGCCGTGACCGACGACGGAACGGCGGTCCTCGACTGTCACCCGAACGGATCGATCCGCCCGGAAACGGGCCGCCTCCAAGACGAGGCGGCGCCGAGACTGGGCGGATCGGGTGTCTTCTTGGTCGACAATGATGTCCAGAAGATTGCTTCCGGGTGCTGGCTCGTGCCGTCCCGCGGCAGAGGAGCGAACGGAGCCGGGATCCTCGTCGCGGACGTGCAGCCTCGGGGCGACCGCCGGCGCGCCGCTCAGAGGCGGCTGAGGCGCACGCGGGCGACGCCGGACAGGCCGATCGCCCGGGCGGAGGCCTGGGACAGGTCGATCACCCGGCCGCCGACATACGGGCCGCGGTCGTTGATACGCACCACCACCGAACGGCCGTTCGACGTGTTGGTGACCCGGACCCGGGTCCCGAAGGGGAGGCGGCGATGCGCCGCCGTCAAGGCGTGCGTGTTGAAGCGCTCGCCATTCGCAGTGCGCCGGCCCTGAAATCCGGGGCCGTACCAAGAGGCGGCACCGGATTGGGCTTCGGCGGGCGTGCTGGCTTGTAACGTCACTCCGACGGCGCCCGCTGCTGCGAGGCCGAGGATCGCCAGCTTTGCCTTCGAAACCATTTCGCATTCCCGTTTTGTTGCTTGACGCGGTGCAACATAAAACTGAAGAAGGCGATATTATGGAACAGTGTAAATAAAGATAATCTGGCGTATACTCGGCATTATTTATTTCACGGTTTGCGGCGGTTTACATTGGTTAACTGTCTTCGCAAGGAAGGCCCCGATCGGCCGGAGCGGCGCCCGCGCCATGGTGCGGCCAAGGTTGGATCAGGGATTCCGCGCCGCGTCCCGCAGAGCGATGCGGATCAGGTCGGCGAGGGTGCGGGCGCCGAGCTTGCGGCGCAGCTGCGTGCAGGTATTGGCGATGGTTTTGTAGCTCAGGCCCAGCTCCTCGGCGATCGCCCCGTGCGGGCGTCCGGCGCCGAGGCGCGCCAGGATCTGCCGCTCGCGCGGGGTGAGAAGCGGCACGGCCGGCGCCTCGCGCCGCAAGCGGTCGACCTCGGCGGCGAGCGAGGGCGCGACATAGGTGCCGCCGTCGCGTACCCGTTCGAAGGCGAGGTGCAGCTCCGACGAGGCCGTGTCCTTCAGCACGTAGCCGGCCGCCCCGCTCTCCAGCGCCCGGGCGGCGATCTCCGGGTCGTCGTGCATGCTGAAGACCAGGATCCGGGTGCCCGGGGCCACCGCGCGGATCCGCCGGATCAGCGCGAGGCCGCTCAGCGACGCGCCCTGGAAGGTCAGGTCGGCCACCACGAGGTCGGGGCGGTGGCGGCGGAAGCGGCGGTAGCCCGCGGCGATCCCGGTCGCCTCGTGCACGGTCCCGACCCCGGCATCCTCCAGCACCCGGCGGCAGCCCTGCAGCACGATCGGGTGGTCGTCGACGACGAGCACGTCCATCACTCGGCCCCTTGCCCCTGGCCCTCTTGCCCCTTTGGACGGGGCCCGCGATCGGGTCGCGGGCCCCTGGCCTCAGTTGGTCGGCTGGCCGGCCGCCACCTTGGCGGTCCAGTCGTCGAAGGCGACGACGGTCTGGCGCTGCTCGCCCAGGCCCTCGATGCCGAGGGTGACGACGTCGCCGGCCTTCAGGAAGCGGGCCGGCTTCATGCCCATGCCGACACCGGGCGGCGTGCCCGTGGTGATGACGTCGCCGGGTTCCAGCAGCATGAAGTGCGACAGGTAGGAGACGATCTGCCGGCAGTCGAAGATCATCGTGCGGGTCGAGCCGGTCTGCATCCGCTCGCCATTCACGTCGAGCC
Organism: Pseudomonadota bacterium; assembly: GCA_023386115.1. Taxonomy (GTDB): domain Bacteria; phylum Pseudomonadota; class Alphaproteobacteria; order Rhizobiales; family Beijerinckiaceae; genus Methylobacterium. The sequence goes on along the minus strand of JAEWKL010000862.1, from coordinate 2,370 downwards.
ACATCCCGAGGTTCTGCACGTCGGCGACCTCGTCCGGGGTGACGAGCCAGGGGCCGAGGGGGCCGAAGGTCGGGCAGCCCTTGCCCTTGGTCCAGGTGCCGCCGCGCTCGAGCTGGAACTCGCGCTCGGATACGTCGTGGCAGACGCAATAGCCCGCGACGTAGTCCAGCGCCTCGTTGGCGTGAACGTAGGATGCGCGCTTGCCGATCACGATCGCGAGCTCGACCTCCCAGTCGGTCTTGGCCGAGCCCTTGGGAAGGATCACGTCGTCGTTCGGGCCGACGATGCAGGACGGCGCCTTGTTGAAGATGATCGGCTCGGCCGGGATCGGCGAACCGGTCTCGGCGGCATGGTCGGCGTAGTTCAGGCCGATGGCGATGAAGTTGCGCACCTGGCCGACGCACGGCCCCAGCCGCGTGCCGGCCGGCACTTCGGGCAGGGTCGCGGGGTCGATGCCGCGCAGGTTCCCGATCATGTCGGCGGCCAGGGTCGGGCCGGCGATGTCGCGGATCACGCCGGACAGGTCGCGGATCGCGCCGCCCTTGTCGATGAGGCCTGGTTTCTCCGCCCCGCTCTCGCCCCAGCGCACAAGCTTCATTGGTTCTCTCCGGAACAGATCCACGCGGGCCGGGACATTGGCGCCAGCGCCGTGCCGCCGCAACCCGGCAGGCCCGCCGAGGCGGTGCTGTGCCCGTTGCAGTTTCGTCACATCTGGGGCGAAACGGTGTCGGCGCCGCGGAGGCGGGCACCCGGAAACGTCTACGCTTTTACCGATGTTGAACTGACCGGCGGAAAAATTTCACATTTTTGAGATTTTATATATTGCAAATATCGAAATAAATTCATTGTTCAACAAGGTAAGGCGACAGAGCAAGGCTGTGACTTCGGGATTGCCTGCCGAGTGCCTGCTGCCGCATCATTGCGCCCAAGCTGTGGGCGTTCGTTGAAGCCGCGCGGCACGGACATTTGGGTGTCGAGGTAACGTCATGACGGGTTCGAGGAGGGCAGCGCTGCTGGCCGGCGCATCGGCGATGCTGCTGGCCGGGGCGAGCGGGGCCGCGCAGGCGGGGGCGTTCGGCTTGCGCGAGCAGAGCGCCCAGGCGATGGGCCTCGCCTTCGCGGGCGCGGCCTCCGGCTCCGGCGGCCTGTCGTCGATGTTCTGGAACCCGGCCGTCGTGACGATGAAGCCGGGCTGGAACTCGGATTTCAACGCGACCCTGGTGGCGCCCTCGGCCACGATCACGCCGACGACCGGCACCTTCCCGCCGCTGATCGGGCTCGGCAGCTCGGGCGATATCGGCCAGGCAGCCGTGCTGCCGGCGACCTACTCGAACTACCAGATCAACGACCGCCTGTTCATCGGCCTGTCCGGCGCCGCGCCGTTCGGCCTCATCACCAAGCCGGACAATGCCTGGGCCGGCCAGACCTACAGCCGCTCGTCGAAGATCTTCACCCTGAACTTCAACCCGGTGATCGGCTACAAGGTGAACGACTGGCTGTCGGTCGCGGCCGGGCCGGTGCTCGAATACTTCAAGCTCACCCTGCGCCAGGCGACCGGCATCACCCCGACCGCGCAGACGGCCTTCATCAAGGGCGACGACTGGGGCTGGGGCTTCACCGCCGGCGTGGTGGCCCGGCTCTCGGAGGGTACCACGGTCGGCGTCGGCTACCGCTCCTCGATCAACCACCAGATCGAGGGCTCGGCCTACGGGATCGGCCAGGTCCGTGCCTCGCTGAACACCCCCGAGAAGGTCTCGGTCGGCCTGACCCAGGCGATCACCCGGGACTTCCGCCTGAATTTCGGCTTCGAGTGGGATAACTGGACGCGCCTCGGCTCGCCGGCCATCGTCTCGCTGGCCCTCGGCCGGCCGGTGACGGCGCTGCCGCTGAACTACAAGAACGGGTTCTACTACTCGGTCGGCGCCGAGTACGACTTCACGCCGCAATGGACCGGCCGCGTCGGCTTCGCCTACGAGCAGTCGCCGATCGACGTCTCGAACCGCTCGACCCGCCTGCCGGACGGCGACCGCTACTTCGCCTCGGTCGGCGCCAGCTACCGCTACAACGAGAAGATCCAGTTCGACGTCTCCTACCAGCACCTGTTCTCCGTCGGTGGCCGCAACCGGATCGCGATCGTGCCGGGTGAGCCGCTCTACACCCCGCCGCTCGCCTTCCTGGGCACCAGCGACCCCAGCGCCGACATCGTCTCGGTCGGCCTGAAATACCGCTGGGACACCCCGCCCGCCCCGGCCCCGGTGACGGTCCCGCTGGTGCGCAAGTACTGATACCCTCGCGCTTTCGCATCGACAGGTCGATGCGAAAGCATCCGGCACATCAGCGCCGACGCCCGTTCGGGCTGAGCCGGCGCCT
>JAEWKL010000527.1 GCA_023386115.1 Pseudomonadota bacterium | reverse complement strand
ACTTGGCGCGCTGAGTTGGCCGGGCTTATTTGGCCGGCGCCGCCGCCGGGGCGGCGCCGCCCTTCTGCTCGAGCTGCTTGCGCATCTCCTCGCTGCGCTTCTCCAGCTCGGCCTGGAGCTTCTTCTGCTGCTCCTCGAGCACCTTCGGGTCGATCGGAGCGCCGTCGAAGGCCTTGCCGAAGCCGGCCAGCGGCACCGCGAAGGTGACCTCGCGCTGCATCTGGTTCTGCACGCTGACGTTCAGGGTCGTGCCCTTCTTCATCGCGGCGACGACCTCGTCCTTCAGGCCCGGCGCCTCGGCGAAGCAGCCGTTCGGGAAGCAGACGGCGTAGCGGCCGGGAGTCGGCTGGCCGTTATCGACCGTGAAGCGGATGCCGGGCTGCAGCAGCAGGCCGAGCGGCATCAGGAAGCGCACGACCTTGGCGCCTTGCGGGCCCTTCATGTCGTAGACCGCCACGGCCAGCACCGCCTGGCCCTGGTCGGAGACGAAGTCGCGGGTGGTGTAGCAGACCTCGTTGCCGCTGCCCTGGTCCTTGCCGCAGACCTTGGTCCAGTCGGCCTGGGACGGCTCGGCCTTCACCTGCACGACCATCGGACCGGTCTGCTGCTGACCCTGCGCGGCGGGAGCGGCCGGCGCGGGCGCGGCGGGCTTCTTGGGCTGGGCGAGCGCCGGGGCGGTCGCGAGACCGAGCCCGAGGCCGGCCAGGGCGAAGGCAATGGCGGCCTGGTTCGGGCGCGCGGGACGATTCGCGAAGAACATCAGGAGTGGACCCCTCAAACGGCAGGACGTCGGTGGCCGGTGCCGCGCGAGGCCCGCTGGGACGCGGGTGCGCTGGCAGCAAGCGGAGCGCGGCCGAAGGGCTCCGCCCGACCTCCGGGGCGCCTGCTTTCCCCCGGATTGAGGCGAAGGCAAGGCCTCGGCCCCCGACCGAAGCGCCCCTTAGCCGATCCCTTCGCGGATCGCGAGGGGCCGGCACGGTTAAAACGCCCTTAACCATGCGCGGGCAGGATGCTCGGTGCGGCATGCGGACGAAGGTGGCGGCTTTGGCGGCTCAGGCGACGATGAGACGAGACGACGCGTCGTCCCTGCCCGATCCGGCGCGGGCCACCCTCCCGGCCGGTCCCGCGGCTCCCGCCCCGTCGACAGCGGTTCCGACACCGATGGGGCTGGGGGCGCTCCTGGCCGCCGTGGCCGACCGGCATCCCGCTCGCATCGCCCTCGTCGATCAGGCGAGCAAGCCCGCCTGGTGCGGACGCCCCGCGATCGCCTGGACCTATGCCGCCGCTCGGGAGATCGTCGCGCGCCTCGCGGAAGGTCTCCGGCAGCTCAGGCTGCCGCCGCGGAGCCCCGTCGGCCTCTGCATGGCCGGCATGGCCGAGGCGCATCTCGCGTTCCTCGCCATCGAGCAGGCTGGCCACGTCCCCTGCCCGCTGCCGGTGACCTGGGACGAGGATCGCCTGCTCCAGGCCGTCGAGGCGGCGCAGATCCTCGCCGTCCTGACGCAAGGCGTGCTCGGCTCCGAGCGCCCGGCCGAGAAGATGTGCCGCGTCGCGATGCGCTACTTCCCCTTGCGCTTCGTCGCCGCCTTCGGGCCGCACGTGCCGGACGGCGTGCTCGGCCTCGACCAAGTCGTGCTCGATCACCGGGGCGACGCCGCGTCTCTCGGTACCGGGCCGGCCGCCGGCCTCGTCACCTTCGCGTTCCCGGGCGGCTCCCCAGGGCCCGGCTCGGCCCGCACGGCCGGCCCCCCGCCCGAGCCCGAAGGCATCCCCCTGGCGGTGCGGCGCGAGGCCGAGGCGCTGACGGCCGCCGGTGCCGGCTGCCTCGTGCCGCTGCGGATCGAGCCGGGCGAGCGGATCCTCAGCCTCCTGCCGCCGAGCGACCTGAAGGGTCTCGCCACCGGCCTCACCGCTGCCCTGCTCGCCGGCGCCACCCTGGAATGCCATCCCGTCTTCGATGCGGGCACCCTCTCGGCCGCCCTCGACCAGCCGGTACCGACCCACCTGATCGCGCCGGCCTGGATGGAGGCGGGCTTTTCCCGCACCACCGTGCCCGGCCGGCTGCGCACCCTTGCCTATGTCCACCGGGCGCCCTGCCGCCTCAGCTCCCGCCTGCCGGGCCGCTCCGGCGTGGTCGACATCCTGGCCTTCGACGAGGTCGCCCTGCTGTGCGGCCGGCGCGACGCCCAGGATGTCGGCCTCGTCCTGGCAGCCCCGGAGCGTGCCGCACTGGCCACCGAGCGGGGCGGCCTGATCCAGATCCGCCGCGATCCGGACGGGCGCCTGAGCTTCCGCGGACCAGCCTGCGCCGCCCGCATGTTGCGCCGCGGCATCACCGAGGACGAAAATGCGGACGGGTGGATGGCCTCGCGCTTCCGGGCCTCGCTCTTCGCCGGAGTCGCCACCGCGGTCACGGAGATTTCCTAGCGCCCCGGCCTATTTTTCTTCCCTTTTCGCATTCGCGAAAACACCAGCCGCCGCAGTCGTTTGACGGGTCATCTCCGGGCCCGGCCCGGGATCGTCCGCCGGCCTTGAGCCAAAGCGGGGGATGAACCTTCGTCGGCTGAGCGCGTTACTGCCCCGGTGCCTTCACGAGAGGCACGCGATCGGCTAACGCTTGAACATGGGTGCGCTGCAAAAAGTCCTCGTCGTCGACGACGGCCACCGTGCCGTCGACCGGGCCCTCTCCGCCGAACTGGCCGAGCTGGGCTATGCCAGCGTCACCGCTTCCCTGGAGGCGGCGGACGATGTCCTGGCGATGATGCCGCGCCCGGCCGCGGTGCTGCTGCATGTTCCGCCCCGTGACACCGGCGGCGCCTTCCGGATGATGTCGGAGCGCCTGCGCGAGCAGATGCGCGGCGCCGGTATCCCGGTGATCGAGGTCGACGCCGCCGGCCAGCAGACCGGCGCCCCGATCGACCTGCAGAGCCGCATCGGTACCCGGGTGCTGAACGAGCCGGAATTCTGAACCAGGCGCGCCGGGTTCATCGCATCCCGGATCGTCCCTCTCTCGACCTCATCCCGCGGCGCAGTCGCGCCGCGGGATGAGGTCGCGCGTGGGATGCTGGTCTCAGGCCGCGTGGTAGACTCTCCCCTCACCCCGCCTGTCACCCCGCCTGCAACAGCTTCACGGCCGCATCCCGCTCGAACAGGTAGAGCAGCGCCCGCAGGGCGTGGCCCCGCTCGGACTTGAGTCCGGGGTCGCGCTCGACGATCAGCCGGGCGTCGTCGCGGGCCGCCACGATCAGGTCGCCGTCGGCTTCCGGCCGGGCGAGCCGGAAGGCGGCCAGCCCCGACTGGCGGGTGCCCAGGACCTCACCCTCGCCCCGCAGGCGAAGATCCTCCTCGGCGATGCGAAACCCGTCCTCGGTCTCGCGCATCATCTCGAGCCGGGCCCGGGCGACCTGGCCGAGCGGCCCCTTGAACAGCAGGAGGCAGGTCGAGGCGCCCGAGCCACGCCCGACCCGGCCGCGCAGCTGGTGCAGCTGGGCGAGGCCGAAGCGCTCGGCATGCTCGATCACCATGACGGTCGCCTGCGGTACGTCCACGCCGACCTCCACCACCGTGGTCGAGACCAGGATCTTGGTGTCGCCGGCCACGAAGCGCTCCATCGCCTCGTCCTTGTCCTTGCCCGGCATCTTGCCGTGGACGAGGCCGACCGCGTCGCCGAAGCGCTCGCGCAGGGCCGAGAAGCGCTCCTCGGCGGCCGCGAGGTCGACATACTCGGATTCGGCGACGAGCGGACAGATCCAGTAGACCCGGTCGCCCTTAGGCAGCGCCCGCTCCAAGCCGAGCACCACCTCCTCGATGCGGTCGGTCGAGACCAGCACCGTCTTGATCGGCTGGCGCCCGGCCGGCTTCTCGTCGAGGACCGAGACCTCCATGTCGCCGAAATAGGTCAGCGCCAGGGTGCGGGGGATCGGCGTCGCGGTCATCACCAGGATGTCGACCGCCGCGCCCTTCCCCCCCAGCGCCAGGCGCTGGTGCACGCCGAAGCGGTGCTGCTCGTCCACCACCGCGAGGCCGAGATCGTGGAAGGCCACGTCGTCCTGGAACAGCGCGTGGGTGCCGACCACGATGTGGATCGAGCCATCGGCGAGGCCGGTCAGCGTCGCGCGCCTTTCCGCCGCCCGGTCGCGGCCGGTGAGCAGCGCGAGCCTCAGGCCCGCCTCCTCCACCATCGGCCGCAGGCGCTCGGCGTGCTGGCGGGCCAGGATCTCGGTCGGCGCCATCATCGCCGCCTGGCGCCCGGCCTCGATCGCGGAGGCCATGGCGAGAAGCGCCACCGCGGTCTTGCCCGAGCCGACATCGCCCTGGAGCAGGCGCAGCATGCGCCGGTCGGAGCCCATGTCGCCGCGGATCTCGGCCAGTGCCCGCGTCTGCGCCCCGGTGAGGCCGAACGGCAGCGCGGCCTCGATCCGCCGCGACAGGACGCCGTCGCCGACATTGGTGCGGCCGGCCGGGCGGTGCATCCGGCTGCGCACCAGCGCCAGCGCGAGTTGCGAGGCGAGCAGCTCATCGTAGGCGAGGCGCCGGCGGGCCGGTGTCTTCAGGTCCTCCTCGGTTTCGGCGGCTTCCGCCGGGCGGTGCTCGGTGCGGAGCGCCTCGGCGAAGGCGGGCCAGCCCTGGCGGTCGAGAAAGGCACGATCCTGCCACTCGGGCAGGGTCGGCAGACGGTCGAGGGCCGCGACTGCGAGCCTGCCGATCGCCCGTGAGGTCAGGCCCTCGGTGGCGCCGTAGATCGGCTCCACCGCCGGCAGATCGGCGAGGCCCTTCTCGTCGAGGATGCGGGACGGATGCACCATCTGGCGGAAGCCGTCCCACAGCTCGATCCTCCCGGAGACGTAGCGGTGGCTGCCGAGCGGCAGCATCTTCTCGATGCGGGCGCGCGGCAGGTTGAAGAAGACCAGGGTGATGTCGCCGGTCTGGTCCTCGACCAGCACCCGGAAGGGTTTTCGCCCGCCCGTCGCCTGCGGCGGGCGATGGCCCACTACGGTCACGCCGAGCGTCACCGGCTCGCCGGGCGGCGCCTCGGCGATCGAGCCGCGCAGCTGCCGGGCGATGCCGCGCTGCGGCAGGTGAAAGAGCAGGTCGACCACCCGGGCCGGGCGCTCCGGCGTGCCGACGAGCTTGTCGATCAGCACGGCGACCTTGGGACCGGCCCCCGGCAGCACGGTGGCGGGGGCGAACAGGGGATCGAGCAGGGAGGGACGCAGCGACATCGGGGCGGGAGCGGAGGGCAATCGGGGCTCTATACACCACGGCGCCGCTTCTGCGGGCCTGCGGGATCGCCATATGAGTGTCGCATCCCGCGCCTCACGCCCCATATCAGGCGGAGGGTTTCGCAGCCGCGCCCCGGACGGTAAAGCCGCACCGGACCAGCCCGAGGAACTGTCCCGCGATGACCGGTACCACCCGCACCAGCGCCGACCTCGATCCGCGCCGCCGCCGCACCCTCTACCGCTCCTGGCACCGAGGCATCCGCGAGATGGACCTGATCATGGGCCGCTTCGCAGATGCGGAGATCGGCACCTTGACGGAGCAGGAGCTCGACGATTTCGAGCTGCTGATCGAGGTGCCGGACCGCGACCTCTTCCGCTGGATCACCGACGAGGCCGAGACGCCGTCGAACTACGACACGCCGGTCTGGCGACGGCTGAAGGCATTCCATCAGAACGGGGCGCCGGTGGAGTCGTGAGGCGCCGCCCTCGACCCTCCCCCCCCTCTGCGGGGCGGGAGAGGGGATCGCGACGGCGCAGGATGTGGCGCCCGTCATGACGGTCGCGGCCTCTCCGGAAGCGACATCCCCTCTCCCGGCCTACGCACGAGTGCTTCGCACTCGCCGTAGGCCACCCTCCCCCGCAGAGGGGGGAGGGTTT
>JAEWKL010000776.1 GCA_023386115.1 Pseudomonadota bacterium | reverse complement strand
GCGCCGGGGCGGGGCGCGGCCGGGGGCGGCGCGCGACGACGGACGACGCGGCCCGATGGGCGCGTCATCGAACCGGCACCGTGCGAGGGCCTGGCAGCCGGCGAAGGCCCTCGCCGGCTTCCTGATCGGCGTGACGGCGGCGCTGTCGGCCGTCACGGCCCACGCCGCGACCGAGCTTCAGCTCTGGCACTCGCTCGATGGTGCGAACGGCGCCCTGGTGGCCCGCATCGCCGACGAGTTCAACGCCTCGCAGAGCGACTACCGGGTCATCACGATCTACAAGGGCCCCTATGCCGAGACGATCAATGGCGGCATCGCGGCCTACCGGGCCGGGGCCGCGCCCCACATCCTGCAGGTCTTCGAGGTCGGCAACGGCACGATGGCGGCGGCGGTCGGTGCGGTGAAGCCGGTCTCGGAGGTGATGAGCGCGACCGGTCGGGGGATCGCGCCCGAGGCCTTCCTGCCGGTGATCGCCACGAACTACCTCGCCCGCGACGGCAGCATGCTGTCCTTGCCCTTCAACATCTCCGCCATGGTGATGTGGATCAACCTCGACCGGTTCGCGCGCGCCGGTCTCGATCCGGACCGCCTGCCCGAGACCTGGCCGCAGGTGTTCGAGGCCGCCCGGGCCTTGAAGCGGGCCGAGCCGTCGCGCTGCGCCCTCTCCACCGCCTGGCCGACCTGGGCGCATATCGAGCAGTTGTCGGTCTGGCACGACCGGCCGATCGCGAGCCGGGCCAACGGGCTCGACGGCTTCGACGTCGAACTCGTCTTCAACACGCCGTTCCAGGTCCGCCACCTGCAGAACGTCGTCGATCTGTACCGCGAGGGCGCGTTCGCTTACGCGGGCCGGACCAATCGCGGCGAGGCGCAGTTCGTCTCGGGCGAGTGCGCCATCTTCCTCACCTCGTCGAGCCTGTACGGAACGATCGTCTCTCAGGACCGCTTCCGGTGGGCGATCCGGCCGATGCCGTATTATCCGGACGTGGTCGGGGCGCCGCAGAACGCCATCCTGGGAGGCGGCTCGCTCTACGTCATGCAGGGGAAGACCGAGCAGGAATACGAGGGCGTGGCCGCGTTCCTGGATTTCGTGCTGAGCTTCCCGGTGCAGGCGCTCCTGTACCGCAACACGGGCTACGTGCCGGTGACCCGGGCGGCCCGCGCCGATGCCGAAGCGACGGGCTTCTACGCGCGCCATCCGATGCTGCATGTGGCCGTCGACGCGATCACGCGTCGTCCTCCGACCCGCCACACCGCCGGCCTGAGGCTGGGCAACATGCTGCAGATCCGCGATCTCTGGGCCGAGGAGATCGAGGCCGCGCTCGCGGGCACCAAGACGCCGCAGCACGCCCTCGACGACGCGGTGGCGCGCGGGAACGCGGTGCTGCGCCTCTTCCAGCGCCGGACCGCACGGTGACCTCCATCGCCGAGGATGGCGCGGCCGGCACCGAGCCGTCGGTGCCGGCAAGGACCGCGCGCCCCCGGCACGGCCACGAGCCCGGTCCGGGGATCAGCCCGCGGCCGCCGCACCGTAGACGCGCCGCGCCGTGCCGATGAAGAACGCCTCCTGCTCCGCCGCAGGCAGGGGCGCGAGGATGGTCTTGAAGCCGTCGATCATCGAGGAGAGATCCGCGCACAGGCTGTCGACCGGGAAGTTCGAGCCGAACATCACCCGGTCCGGGCCGAACAGGTCGATCAGGGTCCGCACCACCGGCCCGTTCAGCTCCGGCGTCCAGGCCTGGCCGGGCTGGCCGAGGCCCGAGGCCTTCACGGCGGTGTTCGGGCAGGCGGCGAAACGGGCCATCGCGGCGCGCCAGAGCCCGAGGCTGTCGGGGTCGCGGCGCGACGGCAGGCCGGCATGGTTCAGGATGATCGCGGTCCCGGGAAAGTCGCGGGCGAGATCGACCGCCTCGTCGAGGTTCCACCACGGCGTCTGCAGGTCGAAGCGCAGGCCGTGCCGGTGCAGGAGCGCGTAGCCGGCCCGCCAGCGCTCATTCGACATCAGGGTCCGGCACCGGCCGACCTCGGCGGGCGAGGCCGGCCCGTCCGGCTTGTGGCGCACGCTGCGCACCAGCGGACACGCCGCCTGTCCCGCCAGCACCGTCGCGACGTCGTCGCGGTCGAGCCAGGCCTGCGCCACGATCGCGTTGGGCAGGCCCCATTCGGCAGCGAGTCCCGCGGCGTAGGCGGTCTCGCCGAGCGGGTCGCCCGGGTCCCACTCGGTCTCGACGTAGACGCTGGCGACGATGTCGTGCGGGCGAGCGTCGCGCCGGTAATCGTCCGGCAGGTAGCGCCGCTTGATCGCCTCGTAGTCGCCGTAGCGGAACGGGATCCGCACGCCGGGCTTGAGCCAGGGATGCGGGTTGCGGTCGGGCTCCCAGAAATGCTGGTGGGCGTCGAGGATCGGGCCGTCGTAGCGCGACATGGGTGTCTCCTCAGGCCCGCGACGCCGGATAGGCGATCAGCATCGTGCCGACGACGTAGACGAGGGCGCAGGCCGCGAAGAACATCAGCACCGCCAGGTAGGCGCCGGTGGCCTGCAGGATCAGACCGGTGAGGATCGGCACCGCGATGCCGCTGGCGGATCCCGCGAAGTTCATGATCCCGCCGACGAGGCCGACCTTGTCCTTGGGCGCGAGGAGCGGCGGCAGGCTCCAGTAGAGGCTGCCCCAGTAGAGGAAGAACAGGGTCACCGAGAGCAGGGCCACCGCGCCGACGGGGTTCGCGACCTGTGGCAGGGCCACGAAGGTCGCAAAGATCGCGACGCCCGAGACGCCCAGCATGCCCCGATAGACCACCGCCCGCGACCAGCCGCGGGCGAACAGCGCATCGGCGGTGAAGCCCGCGAAGAGCGAGCCGGTCATGCCGGCGAGGAAGATCACGAAGGTGGCCGAGCCCATCTGCTTCAGGTCGAAGCCGCGCGCCTGGGCGAGGTAGCTCGGGCCCCAGGTCAGCAGGCCGAAATTGATCATCGCCCAGGCCATCCGGCCGAGCATCAGGCCGGCGAGCGAGCGGGCCGCGATCCGGGGCGGCGCCTCGGCGGCGCGCTGCCCCTCCGGTACGGTCCGGATGGCCGAAAGCTCGGCGGCGTTGACCTGCGGGTGCGTCGCGGGATCGTCGCGCAGGGTGCGCCAGGCCAGCGCCCCGAGGGCGATGGTGCCGAGGCCGGCGGCCAGAAAGGCGAGGCGCCACGAGTCGAGAGCGAGGATCAGGAACGAGATGATGACGCCGCCGAAGGCTGCCCCGAGCGGCGAGCCCGAATCCATCAGCACCGCGCCCCGGCCCCGCTCCTGCGGCGACAGCCAGATCGCGTTGAGCTTGGCGCCGGCGGGAAACAGGGGGGCTTCCGCCGCGCCGAGGCCGAGCCGGGTCAGGAGGAGCGAGAGCCCGCCCGTCGCGACGGCCGCGAGGGACTGGAACAGACCCCAGGCGATGGTGGCGCCCGCCATCAGGCGGCGCGGGCCGTAGCGGTCGATCAGCCAGCCGCCCGGGACCTGAAGCAGCGCGTAGGTCCAGAAGAATGACGAAAGGATCACGCCCTGCATCGTCGGCGAGAGATCGAACTCGCGGGCGATGGTCGGCATCGCGATCGACAGGGCGGTGCGGTCGATCAGGTTTATGACGACGAGCGCGAACACGACCGCGAAGATCCGCCAGCGCACCCGCGTCGGTGCGGCGGTCGCGACGGCTCCGGGTCTGGCGATGGTGGCGTCCATGGGGTGTCTCCTCCGAGAGGTCCGCCCGGGGCTCTCACGGTCCCTCGGCGGCGACGGGTGGCGGCGGGGCGCGCGCTCTGTCAGCGGTTCACCAGCCGGGCCGGGATCAGGAAGATCAGCCCGGCGGCCAGCACGAGGGTCGCGGCGAGGAACAGGATCGAGAGTTCGGTCTTGCCGGTGGCCTGCGAGGTCCAGCCGACGATGGCCGGGCCGAAGAAGCCCGAGAGATTGGCGAAGGAGTTGAGCACCGCGAGCCCGCCCGCCGCGGCGACGCCCGAGAGCATCGCGGTCGGCAGGTTCCAGAACAGGGGCGGGATGGCGAGGATGCCGGCGGTGGCGATGCAGAGCGCGAACACGCCGAGCACCGGCTGGCTCTGCCACAGCACCGAGAGCCCGAGCCCGACCGCGCCCGTCAGGTAGAGCCCGGCGAGGTGCCAGCGGCGCTCGCGGAACCGGTCGGAGCTGCGGCTGACCAGGACCATCGAGGCGATGGCGCACAGGCTCGGCAGGGCCGAGACGAATCCGACCATCGCCGGATCCTTGACGCCCATATTGGTGATGAGCGTCGGCAGCCAGAAGTTCAGGCCGTAGAGGCACAGGTTGCAGATGAAGAAGATCCCCGTCATCAGGATCAGGTAGCGGTTGGTGAGCGCGGCCTTCAGCGTCAGCGCGGGCTTCGCCTTCCGCTCCGCGGCGACGTCCTCGGCGATCACGGCCTTCTCGTCGGCGTTGAGCCAGCGCGCCTGCTCGACCCGGTCCTCGAGGAGGAGGAGCAGCGCGATGCCGATGGCGACGCTCGGCAGCGCCTCGAGCAGGAAAAGCCACTGCCAGCCGGCATAGCCGAGCACGCCCGACATCTTGCCGAGGATCAGGCCGGAGAGCGGGCCGCCGATCAGCCCGGCGACGCCGAGGCCGATGAAGAACAGGCCCACCACCCGGCCGCGGCGCTCGGCCGGGAACCAGGCGCTGAGATAGTAGATCACGCCGGGCATGAACCCGGCCTCGGCGAGACCGAGGGCGAAGCGCACGGCGTAGAACTGCCAGGCGGTCTGCACCAGCATCGTGGCGGCCGAGATCAGGCCCCAGGTCACCATGATCCGGGCCAGCCAGGTGCGGGCGCCGACCCGGTGCAGGATTAGGTTGCTCGGCAGTTCGAACAGGAAGTAGCCGAGGAAGAAGATCCCGGCTCCGGCGCCGTAGACCGCGTTGCTGAACTGGAGGTCCGCAGCCATCTGCAGCTTGGCGAAGCCGACATTGACCCGGTCGAGATAGGCGGCGAGGAAGGCCAGGACGAGCAGCGGCACGATGCGCGCCGTTGCCTTCCTGTAGGCCGAATCCCGGACCGAGAGGCCGGCGCTCGCCGCCGGAATGGCGATGGTGGACATCAGTTTCCTCCCACGATTGGCTTGGTATTGCGGGGGTGGTGCTTGTTGTCGTCCGTTGATTCCATCCGGTAGACGTGTCGCGCGGTCTCCGAGAACACCTTGCGCAGCCGCTCCGGATCACGGGTGCCGAGGCCGCGCATCACCGCCGAGACGATCCGCGGGACATCCGCCGAGAGGCCGCTGACCGGCAGGTTGCTGGCGAACATCACGCGGTCGTCGCCGAACAGCGCGACCGTCTCGGCGACCACCCGCACGGTGCTGGCCTCGTCCCAGCGACCGCCGCGCAGGCCGAACTCGGACAGCTTGACGCTGACCTGCGGCAGCGCCGCCAGGGCCTCCATGCCCCGGCGCCAGGCCGACAGGCCCTCCCTCGAGCGGTCGAGCGGCAGGCCGCAATGGTTGAGCACGACGGGCAGGCCGGGCAGCCCGGCCACGACCTCGGCGGCCTCCGCGAGGTGCCAGAACGGCACGCGCAGGTCCCAGGACAGGCCGTGCTCCGCGAAGCGCGCGAGGCCCGCCAGCCAGGCCTCGTCCTGGAGCGAGCCCGGTTCGCCCGCGACCGACAGGCCGGGCGCTGCGGCGGTGACCGGCTTCGAGCGCACGCCCCGGAAGGCGGGGCTCCGGCGATGCGCCGCCAGCACCGCGTCGAGGTCGGGCTGCAGGAACGAGACATGACCGACCGTGACGCCGGGCAGGCCGTCGCGGGCCCGCACGGCGTCGATCCAGCGGGTCTCCGCCGCCTGCTCGTCGCGGGCGCGCTCCGCCTCGACATGGACGCTGGCGGCGAGGCGCAGCGGCAACCAATCCCGCCGCAGGTCGGCGACCGCGTAGTCGCGGCGCAAGGATTCGTAGGGGCCGAGGAAGAACGCCGTGCCGGCATAGCCCTCCTGCAGCCAGGGATAATGCCCCTCCCCGAGCGCCCAGAGGTGGTGGTGGGCGTCGACGATCCCCTCGGGCAGGACCTCGGTCAGCAGGGCGAGGTCGGCGCTCATGCGGGCGCTCCCGGGTTGCGGCGCTCCAGCTCGACGAGCAACCCCGAGTGATCGAGGTCGCCGGCATGGTTCAGCAGGCCGCGGAACAGGTCGGCGGTGAGCGCGGTGTAGGGGGTCGCCTCGAGCGCGAGGCGCTGGCCGGCATCGAGGGCGTTGTCGAGGTCCTTCAGGTGGGTGACCGACCGGCCGCGGGTGGTGAAATCGCGAGCGATCATCCGCTCGGCGTGCAGGTCGAGGACCCGGCTCTCGGCGAAGCCGCCGCGCAGGGCCTCGCGCACCTTGGCCGGATCGGCCCCGCCGCGCTGGGCGAGGAGCAGTGCCTCGGCCACCGCCCCGATCGTCACCCCGACGATGATCTGGTTGGCGAGCTTGGCGAGCTGGCCCGCCCCGTGCGGCCCGACATGGACCGGCCGGCCCATCGCCTTGAGGGCTGGTTCGGCACGGGCGAAGGCCTCTGCCTCGCCGCCCGCCATGATGGCCAGCGTCCCGGCCTCCGCCCCGACGGTGCCGCCGGAGACCGGCGCGTCGAGATGAGCGATCCCGGTCCGCGCCAGGCGCGCGGCGTGGTCCTGCGCCTCCGCCGGCTTGATCGAGCTCATGTCGGCCACGATCGCGCCAGCCGGAATGGCGTCCGCGGTGCCGGCCCGAAACAGCACCTCCTCGACGATGCGGCCATTCTCCAGCATCAGGATCACGAGGTCGGCGCCGCGAACCGCGGCCGCGGCCGTGTCGGCGACGGTCGCGCCGGCCGGCCGTAACGCCTCGGCCTTGGCGCGGGAACGGTTCCAGGCGGTGACAGGGAACCCGGCGCGCAGGAGGTTGCGCGTCATCGGGGCCCCCATCAGGCCGGTGCCGAGGAACGCGATGCGGGGAAGGGCCGGCATGGTGTCGTCCGTGCGGGGGTGGGTGGAAGGGGTCACTCGGCCGGGACCGCGTGCGGTACGGGTTGCGCCGAGCCCGCGACCTGCACCTGCGGCTTGATCCAGAAGGTCGCGGCAGCTCCCACGAGGAGCAGGCCGATCGAGCCGGCGAAGGGCAGGGTCCAGTTCTGCGTCGCGTCGATGATGAGGCCGAACAGGATCGGCGAGATGATGCCGGCCACCGCCGAGCCCGCATTCATCAGCCCGCTCGCGGTGCCGGCGTGCCGCGGCGCCACATCCATCGGCACGGCCCAGATCGGCCCGATCGTCAATTCGATCATGAAGAAGGCGCCGCTGAGCAGGAGCGCGATGCCGGCGAGGTCGCGCACGAACAGCACCGGCACCAGGAAGGCGGCGGCACCCAGGAAGCTCACCAGGATGACCCGGGCGCGCGCGGCCTCCAGGCTGCCGGTGCGGCGGTAGACCCAGTCGCAGATCACCCCGCCGACGGTGTCGCCGACGACGCCGGCGAAGAACACGCCGGAGGACAGGATCGCCGAGTTCTTGATGTCGAGGTGGTAGCCATGCTTGAAGAACACCGGCAACCAGGTGAAGAACAGCCAGCCGGTCCAGCCGTAGCAGAAATAGACCATCATGGTGGGGGCTATGCGGCGCAGGAGCGGCCCCCACGGCACCGCATCGGCCTTGCCCTTGCTCAAGCTGTAGGGCGGCACGTCGGCAAGGTCGCTCGCGACCACCCCGCGATGGGTGCGCGGATCGTCCCGGAAGTAGAGCCACCACGCCACGACCCAGATGGCGGTGACCGCGCCGAGCACGAGGAACGACATCCGCCAGGACAGGGTGAGGATCAGGAAGGCGACCAGCGGCGGCGTGACCGCGTTGCCGAAGCGCGAGCAGGAATGGGTGATCCCCTGCGCGAAGCCGCGCTTGGTCTTCGGCGTCCAGTTGGTGAGGGCCCGGCCGGCGGCGGGAAGGGTTGCGCCCTCACCGATGCCGAGGACGAAGCGCACCGCCAGCAGGGCCGCGAAGCTGCCGACGAGCCCGGTGCCGATCGTGGTCAGCACCCAGATCAGGCCGCAGACCAAGAGCGTGACCCGCGAGCCGATCCGGTCGGCGATCCAGCCGCCGATGATCTGGAACACCGCGTAGGAATAGGCGAAGGCCGAGAAGGCGATGCCCAGCTGGGTGTTGGTCATCCCGAGCTCGGCCTGGATCGAGGAGGCCGCCGTCGACAGGTTGACCCGGTCGACGTAGAGCAGGAACGACATCGCCGAGAGCAGGATCAGGACGTTGAGCGGCGCGCCTCCGCGGCGATAACCGAACATGGTTTCCTCCCGTCGCCATGTTGATGCATGATCGTGCGGTTTCTTGTTCTATTTCTGTATTTGATTGGATTGCCTGCGGTTGGCAGACGATCTTTCGGTCACAGCGATGATCCCGCAGGGGCGTCCCGGGGCCGCGCAAGCGGAGCGCGGGATGCCGAAGCCACGCCCGGAACCGCCGACGGTTCGAGATCAAGCAAAGGGCGCCCCGGCGTCGTCTGAACTGCCTGCGCTTCTGGAGTCCGGGCTCCGCTGACGCGGCCCCGGATTGACGATGGCGGATGTCAGCCCTGTCGGCGCAGGATGAGGACCGGCCTCACGCCGCCTGCCGCACCGCTCCCCTCCCCGCCATCCGGGCGGCGAGCAGCAGGGCCGCCCGGCTGGCGCCCGGATTGGCGATGCCCTGGCCGGCGATGTCGTAGGCCGAGCCGTGGGCGGGTGTGCAGATCGGGAAGGGGAAGCCGCCGAGCAGGGTCACGCCGCGGTCGAAGCCGATGAGCTTCATGGCGATCTGGCCCTGGTCGTGGTACATCGTCAGCACCGCGTCGAAGGCGCCCTTGGTGGCGCGCAGGAAGACGGTGTCGGGCGGGAACGGTCCCTGCGCGTCGATGCCCTCCTGCCGGCCGGCCGCGACCGCGGGCGCGATGATCGCGTCGTCCTCGTGGCCGAAATTGCCGCCGTCGCCGGCATGCGGGTTGAGGCCCGCCACCGCGATGCGGGGTGAGGCGAAGCCGCTGTCCTTGAGCGAGCGGTTCGTGAGCCGCAGGCCCTCCAGCACCGCGTCGTAGGTGATCAGCGAGGCCACCGCCGAGAGCGGCACGTGCGAGGTGATGCGGGCGTTCCACAATCCTTCGAGGATGTTGAACTCCTTGGCCGGCACATCCGTCAGGCCGAGCACCTCGGCGGTGAAGCCGATCTCGTCGTCATAGGACGGGTGGGCAAGGCGCATCGCCGCCTTGTTGAACGGCGTGAAGCAGACCGCGCTCGCGACGCCCGAGGCGGCGAGGCCGATCGCCTCGCGGAAATTGCGCAGCGCGAAGGCGCCGCCCTCCCGCTGTACCTCGCCGAGGGTGATCGCGTCGGGGTCGAGATGGCCGAGATCGAGCAGAACAGGGCGCTCGCCAGGGGTGAGGTCCTCCCCCGCCCGCCGCACCTCGACGTCGAGGGACAGGCCGGCCTGCTCGGCGCCGCGTTTCAGGACCCGGGTATCGCCGACGATCAGCAGGCGGGCAGCGGCACGGATGTCCGGATCGGCCGCGACCTTGGCCGCGAGTTCGGGCCCGATCCCGGCCGGGTCGCCGATGGCGACGGCGAGCACGGGACGCAATGGGTCGGCGGACCTGTCGGACATGGGAAGAGACCTGGCGTTTCCTCGGGTTGCCACACCTATAGCCGCCTGCTGCTCTGCACGCAAGAATGCTGTATGCAGGATGACAGGATGCGTCGAAGCGCCGATGGGTGTGGCCACCGGCAGCTCGCGAGTGGCAGGAGGATGGAACCCCATGCTAGGAGGGCTCGCGGCTGAGAGGCGGGGGATGAACGTGAGCAACGAGGGGCAGTCCGCCCTCGACCAGATGGTGCCGGTCAGCCGGCGGACGCTGCACGACGAGATCGTCGGGCGCATCCGCGACCTCATCATCGAGGGTCATCTGGCGCCGGAGAGCCGCATCCACGAGGGCCAGCTCGGGCAGGCGCTCGGGGTCTCGCGCACCCCCTTGCGCGAGGCGCTGAAGTTCCTGGCGAGCGAGGGCCTGATCGAACTCGTGCCCGGGCGCGGCGCCGTGGTGCGCCGCCTCACGCCCCGCGACGTGCGCGACATGCTGGACGTGCTGGCCGCCCTGGAGACGACGGCGGCCCGTCTCGCCTGCCAGCGGGCGAGCGACGCCGAGATCGCGAGCTTGCGCCGGCTGCACGACGAGATGATGGGCTACTACGCGGCTCGCACCCGGCTCGAATACTTCAAGCGCAACCAGGCGTTCCATGCCGGGCTGGCGACCCTCTCGGGCAACGCGTTCCTGGCCGCCACCCATGAGGGCATCCAGTCGCGGCTGCGCCGGATCCGCTTCGTCGGCAGCGACGCGCCGGAGAAATGGGCCGGCGCCGTCGCCGAGCACGAGGAGATGGTGCTGGCCCTCGAAGCACGCGACGCCGAACGGCTCGCCGCGGTGATCGCGCGCCACCTCGAGGCGACCTGGGTGCGGGTGCAGGACGTGATCTGACGCCCGTCCGGGCTTGCCTTGCGCCGTCGAACGGGTTCGTTCGGAGGCGCGGCGGTATGAGGCGGCGCCGGATTGCGGGCCCCGCCTCCCTCGGAGCGGCGCGCCGCCCCGGTCCTATGGACGGCGTCCCCTCAGAACTGCACCCCTCGGGTCAGCGCGCCGTCGACGACGAGGTTGGTGCCGGTGACGAAGCTCGCGGCCGGGCTCGCCAGGAACACGGCGGCGCGGGCGATCTCCTCCGGACGGGCCATCCGGCCGGTCGGGTTGAGGCGCAGGGCCTCGGCGAACAGGGTCGGGTTGCCCTCCTCGATCCGGTGCCACACCCCGCCCTCGAAATAGGTGTTGCCCGGCGACACCGTGTTGGCGCGGATGTTTTTTCCGGCGAGCTGGAAGGCGAGCCCCTGCGCGTAGTGGATCAGCGCCGCCTTGAAGGCACCGTAGGGTCCGGCCGCGAAGTCGATCTCTCGGCCCGACACGCTCGAAATGACGACGATCGAGGCGGCTGTCGAGCGTTCGAGGAACGGCATCGCGGCCTCGACCGCCGCGACGGTGCCCATAATGTCGACCGAGAAGCCGGAGCGCCAGGCCGCCTCGTCGGCCCCGACCGCGAGCGCGCTGACATTCGGGACCAGGATGTCGAGGCCGCCGAGTTCCTCGCCGGCCTCGGCGATCCAGGCCCTGAGGGCGCCGGAGTCGCCGACGTCGACGGCGCGGCCCGTCGCGGCGATGCCCTTCTGGCGGAGCGCCGCCACCTTGGCGGCGACCTCGTCCGGACTGCGGGCGCAGAGCGCGACGGCGGCGCCCTCCTCCGCCAGGAGATCGACGATGGCGCCGCCGATCCCCTTGGTGCCGCCGGTGACGAGGGCGCGGAGCCCCTTGAGGCCGAGATCCATGGCGGTCTCCTTGAGGTTAAGCCAGCGCGATCGACTTCGCGATCGAGGCGCCCAGCGTGTATTTGGGATCGACCATGTTGCCGAGGCGCACCCGCCCGCACTGGGTGAGCAGCATGTAGGCGTCGATCTCCTCGAAGCCGAAATCGCTGGCGAGCCACCGCACCAGCTCGCGATAGGCGATTCGGGCCGCATCCTCCATCGGCCGCGACGAGCCGATGGTCATGAAGAAATCCTCCGTCTCCAGGCGCGGCCAGCGGATGGTCCAGCCCTTGATGAGGTCGATCTGGACCGTGGTGTGGGTCGGGTGCTCGACCGCGACGCCGCACAATTCGCCATCGCCTTGCGCGGCGTGGCAATCGCCGAGATAGAGCAGCGCGCCCTTGGTGTTGACCGGCAGGTAGATCACCGCGCCGACGCCGACATCGGGCAGGTCCATGTTGCCGCCGTAATAGTCGGGCTGGAGCGAGGAGATCGCCTCGATCTCCGGCGAGGTGCCGATCGTGCCGATGAACGGCTGGTAGGGCAAGGTGATGCGGTCGTTCCAGCGTACGCCGCCCTCCGCCGTGACCTCGAGCTTGCGCACCCGCTCGGGCAGCGAGGGATTGAGGAGCGCGGTGTCGGCCGTCGCGACGAGGCCGCCGAACTCGGGCATGATCAGCGTCGTGCCGCAGGGCTGGGGTCCGCGCGGGCGGATCGACTTGATGGCGACCGCCAGGCAGTCGCCCTTCTCGGCGCCGTTGACGTAGATCGGTCCGTTCTGCGGGTTGAGGTAGGGGAAGTTCAGGATCTTCGTCGGGCTGTCGGTCTCGTGGCGGATCTTGCCCTCGAAGGCGTCGTGGGTCTCGACCGTGACGACGGCGCCGGGATCGACGGTGAGCACCGGATCGACGAAGGGCCCGTAGACGTAGTGGTAGCGGCCCTGCTCGGCCTCCGTGATGGTGTGCTCGGCGCCGGCCTTGCCCTTGGCCACGCCTTTCTTCGCCATGATCGACTGGTCGAGCCACTGCATGGTCGTCTCTCCCTTTTTGTGACTGTCAGACGGCGAGGTGGCGCCGCACCAGGTCGCGGTCGTCGAGGTCCCGCGCCGTCAGCTCCGCGACGATCCGGCCCTTGTCCATGACGTAGCTGCGCTGGGCCATGGCGCGGATCAGGTCGAGGTTCTGCTCCACGAACACCACCGTCACCCCGGTGCGGCGGTTGAGGTCGACGAGGGTGCGGCCGATCTCCTGCACCACCGAGGGCTGGATACCCTCGGAGGGCTCGTCGAGCAGGATCAGCGACGGGCCGCCGACGAGCACGCGGCCGATCGCGAGCTGCTGCTGCTGCCCGCCCGACAGGGTGCCGGCGCGCTGCGACCGGCGCTCGCGCAGGATCGGGAACGGGCCGTAGGCGCGCTCGATCTCGAAGGGCGTGCCGGGGGGCAGGAGCGAGGCGCCGACCTTGAGGTTGTCGGCGACGCTCATGCGCGGGAAGACGTCGCGCCCCTGCGGCACGTAGCCGATGCCGAGGCGCGCCCGCTTGTGGGCGGCGAGCCGCTCCACCGGCTGCCCCTTGAAGGCGATGGCGCCCGCGGCCGCCGGCAGGAGGCCGATCAGGCTGCGCATCAGGGTCGACTTGCCGACGCCGTTGCGGCCGATCACCGCCACGATCTCGCCGGCCCGGATCTCGAGGTCGACGCCCTGCAGCACCGGCTTGCCGCCGTAGCCGGCGCGCAAGCCCGCGGTCGAGAGGAGCGCGTCAGGCATCCTGGGTCCTCCGCGGGGCCTCGGTCTCGCCGAGATAGATCGCCGCGACCTCCTCGTTCGCGACGATCTCGTCGGTGGACCCTTGCGCGAAGATGCGCCCGACATGGAGCACGGTGACCCGCTGGGCGATCTGGCGGACGAAGGCCATGTCGTGCTCGATCGCCAGGATCGCGACGCCGTCGCGGTTGAGCGCCTGCACCATCTCGCCGGTGGCGAAGGTCTCGGCCGGCGACATCCCGGCGGTGGGCTCGTCGAGGAGCAGGAGGCGCGGCTTGAGGCTGATCGCCATGCCGATCTCGAGCCACTGCTTCTGGCCGTGGCTCAGGGTGCCGGCCCGCTCGCCCGCGGACTCGTTGAGGTTGAGGAAGGCGAGGAGCCGCCGGATCTCGGCCCCGAGGGAAGCGCCCTCGAGATGGTGCTGGAGCGCGATCTCCAGGTTGTGGGCGACCGTGAGCCCGGGGAAGATGCCCGGTACCTGGAACTTGACGCTGACGCCCCGGCGCACGCGCTCGAAGGGCTTCAAGGCCGTGATGTCCTCGCCGCGGTAGAGCACCTGGCCGCGCTCGGGCCGGTACTCGCCGATGAGCAGGCGGAAGAAGGTGCTCTTGCCGGCGCCGTTCGGCCCGATCAGGCAGTGGACCTCGCCCTCACGAAGCGCGAAATCGACCTCGTTGGTGACGTGCAGCCCGCCGAAATGCTTGTTCAGCTTTCGGGTTTCGAGGATGGCGGTCATCGCGCGGGCGCCTTCCTGCCGAGGCGTGCGAGTCCCCGCATCAGCGCGACGACGAGGCCCTCGGGGGCGGCCAGCACCACCACGACGAGGAGCAGGCCCATCACCACGAGCGCGTACTGGCTGCCGTAGATCGTCAGCGCCTGGAACCCGCCGAGCACCGCCAGCGTGCCGACGAGGGTGGCGGTCAGGTCGCCCCGTCCGCCGACCGCGACCCAGATGACCGGGAGTGCGGCCGCGGTGAGCCCCATGCTGGAGGGCGTGATGTACTGGCCCCAGGCCGTGTAGAGCGTGCCGGAGAGGCCGGCGAGGCCTGAGCCGATCACGAAGGCGCCGAGCTGATAGCGGCGCACGTCGTAGCCCAGCATCTCGGCCCGCTCGGGATTCTCGCGGATCGCCACCAGGACGTTGCCGAACCGCGCATTCACCAGGATCCGCAGGGCCAGGTAGGTGAGGACGAGAAGGCCGAGCAGCGCGTAGTAGAGCGCCACGTCGGGAAACAGCACGAGGTCGCCGTCGAACCACGGGACGGTCAGCGGCGGCATGCCGCTCATGCCGTTATAGCCGTTGAGCCGCGCCGCGCCGATGCGCCAGTCGGGTCCTGCGGTCTGCGCCATGAAACGCTCCATGGCGAGCGTCACCGAGAGGGTGATGATGCCGAGGAACACGCCGCCGATCCGGCCGAAGAACAGGAAGTAGCCCAGCAGCGCCGCGAACCCTGCTGCGAGCGCCACCGCCAGCACCATCGCCGCGATCGTGAAGCCGTAGGCAGCGCCGACATTGAGGGTGAGCACGCCGTAGGCGTAGCCCGACAGGCCGAAGAACGCGGTCTGGCCGAAGCTCAGCGCGCCGCCGTAGCCCCAGATCAGGCACAGGCCGAGCGCCATGAACACCCAGCAGAAGAAGTAGGCGGTGTTGCCGACCGTATAGCCGTCGGCGAACCACGGATAGGCGACCGCGAGGGCGAGGCACCCGGCGAAGGCGGCCCAGAAGGCGGGGCCGCGGCCCAGGGTCTGCGGCCCTTCGAGCCGCCGGAGAAGGCGAAGCATCGCGAAATCCCTCACGCCCGCTCACGCAGGATCAGGCCGGAGATTCCCCGCGGCAGGACACGGATCACCAGGATCACCGCGACGAGGAGCCCGATCTGGCCGAAGAGCTGGCCCTGCCACGAGGTCAGCGCCGCCCGCACCGCGCCGAGCACCAGGGCGGCGGGCGCCGTGCCGAGGAAGATGTCGGCCCCGCCCACCACCACGGTGACGAAGGCCTCCATGATGAAGGTGGTGCCCATGGTCGGCACGATGGTCATGGTCGGGGCGTAGAGCCCGCCGGTGAGGCCGGCCAGGGCGGCGCCGATCCCGAAGGTCAGCGCGTAGACCTTGCGGGTGTCGACGCCGAGCGCCTCGGCCATGTGCGGCACCTGGATCGTGGCCCGCGCCAGCGTGCCGAAGCGGGTCGCGTTGAAGGCGAGGTAGAGCCCGGCGAGCACGGCGAGCGCCGCCAGCATCAGCACCACCCGGTAGGTCGAGTAGGAGTAGCTGCCCAGCGTGAAGCTGCCGAGCGGCGTGCCGACGCCAGGTAGGCTGGAGCCGAGCAGGATCAGCGTCCCTTGCGTCGCCGCGAGGCTGACGCCCCAGGTCGCCACGATCGTGTCGAGGGGCCGGCCGTAGAGGTGGCGGATCACCAGGCGCTCCAGCACCATGCCGATCGCTCCGGCGACCAGGCTGCCTGCCAGGATGCCGAGCGGCAGCGGCAGCCCGGCGCGGGTCGTCGCGACCGTGACGTAGGCGCCGCACATGATGAACTCGCCATGGGCGAGGTTGATGACGCCCATCATGCCGAACACCACCGCGAGGCCGCAGGCGGCGAGCACCAGGAACGCGAACGCGTCCCCGAGCTGGTAGACGAAGGCGAAGGCCGTATCGAGGAGGACCATGCGGGAGCCGTCTCGCGGGTGGACCGGGGGAGTGCCCCCGGAACGCATTGACTGGGCGTGCCGATCACCGGGGCCAAGCGCGCGGAATCTGCCGGGATATCTCGGAGAGGATTGAGGCCGTCCGCGTCATCCCGGGCTCCGCAGACGCGGCCCCGGAATGACATGGAGGGTGTCATTCCTGCCCAGGGCCGTCGAACGGGCTCCCGGGCCAGCGACGGTTACGGCTTCGGCGGGTTGCTCGGCGTGTACTGCGCCATCGGATCCTTCTTGGTCAGGTCGCAGCCGGCCTGCCCGAGCCAGTACGGCTTGATGTCGGTCCAGGTCTTGGGAAACGAGATGTTATGCTTCTCGTCGACCTTGGCGAGATAGATCGTGTGGGAGACGTGCTGGCTCTTCGGGTCGATGCAGACCCGGCCCTCGGGGGCGTCGACGCAGACGTCGCCGGCGGCGATCACCTTGCGCAGGTCGGCCCGCTTGGTCGAGCCGTTCGCCCGCTCCACCATCTGCTTGTAGAGGTAGACCGCGTGGTAGGAGTTCTCGGCCTCCTGGTTGACGTAGGGCTCGTTCGGGAATTTCGCCTTCCACTTGGCCAGGAACGCCTTGCTCTGCGGCGTGTCGACCTCCTCGATGTAGTTGGTCGTCACGTACATATTGGCGAGGCTCGGCGGCTGGAAGCGCTTGTGCTCGTAGCCCTGGCCGACATTGACCGAGGAGCCCATCGGCACCTTCAGGTTCGCGGCCGCCGCCTGCTCGTAATACGAGGCCTGGGCTGTGCCGACGAGCAGCGTCATCAGGATGTCGGGCTTGGCCTTCTGGATGTTCTGGATCGTCTGCGAGAACTGCGACACGCCGAGCGGGATGAACTCCTCGCCGACCATCTCGCCGCCGTTCTCCTTCACGATGTTGCGCACCCACTCGGCCGAGATCTGGCCGAAATTGTAGTCGGCCGCGATGGTGTAGACCCGCTTGCCGAACTTCTCCATCATCCAGGGGATCAGGGTCGAGAATTGCTGCTCGGGCACGGCGCCGGTCACCACCATGTGGCCGTCGCAGACGCCGCCCTCATACTGGTTGTTGTAGAAGGCGAAGCCGTCGAGCTGGTCGACGATCGGCCGGTAGGCCTCGCGCGAGGCGGACGAGAACCCGGCGAAGACCACGTTGACCTTGTCGCGCTGGAGCACCCGCCGCATGAATTCCTGGTAGCGGGTGTTGTCGGACTGGGTGTCGTAGATCACCAGTTCCAGCTTGCGCCCGGCGATGCCGCCCGCGGCGTTGATCTCGTCGGCGGCGAGCTGGATGCCGTGGACCTTGCCGATCGTGGCGACGGCGAAGTCGCCGGACTGGTCCTCCAGCACGCCGAGCTTGATCGGGTCGGCGGCCTGCGCGGCGGTGCCGCCGAGCATCAGGGCGGCCGTGAGGGCGGTCAGGCGGGATCCGGTCCTGGGTCTCGTCATGGTGGGCGTCCTCGTCAGGGGTCACTCGGGAAGGCGGGATCACTCGGGAAGAGCTGTGCGCCGGGGCGGGGCCCGCCCGGCGGGGGGGGGCCGCG
>JAEWKL010000757.1 GCA_023386115.1 Pseudomonadota bacterium | reverse complement strand
GCCGACGCCCGTTCGGGCTTGGTCGGCGCCCTTGGCCGGCGCCCTTGGCCGGCGCCTTCGAACCGGTCCGTTCGACGGCGCAGCGGTATCAGCGCCGGCCGCTTCGGCGCGAAGGCCGGCTCCACTGTCTCGCAGAGCCGGCATCGCGAGGATGAACGCCGCGAGGACGCCCCGCCCTGCTTCGGAAAGCCGGCCTCGTCGAGGATCGGCCCGGCGTCCGGCTGAGCCGTGGGCGCGACAGCCTGCTCCCGCACGGACCGGATCCGCTCCTCGGCGTCACGCTGGTTCGTATTCGTCGAGCGTGGCTCCAGCCCCGCTTCGAGGGTGTCGGCCGGATCGGTGCCGGATCATGCGACGATGATCGTCGGCGGGCGTCGTGCGAGCATTCGCCGTCCGCGCATCGACCGCCACACCTTGGCCCCATGCTCCGGCCCCATCATGCCCGGCCCCCATGCTCTTCTTCTGCCGAATGCAGACATGGCGTACGTTTCTCGTGCTCCGCTCAAGGGCGCACAACTATGATTGGGTGCTGCCTTCCTTGACTGGTCCTGTTTGCCTATTCGCACGGCGAGCTGGATATTGGAGGGGTTCCCGAGGCGAGCGCGCTTAAGCTGTGAACCCATGACGAGGGCGAATCCAAGTTGGCCACCGGGCGACAGTGCGATGGCCGAGCGGATCCGGAGCCATGACTGGGCTGCGACGCCGCTCGGACCGATCGGGCGCTGGTCGCCCCGTCTCAAGCTCATGGTCGAGCAGGTGCTCGACAGCCGTCGCGTGGCCGCGCTCGTGTGCGGCCCCGATCGTCTCCTGGTCTCCAACGACGCCGCCGCCGCTCTCTCCGGAGGCCATCACTCCCACGCGCTCGGGCAGCCCCTGCCGCAGATCGTCCCGGCCGGGTGGGCGATGGTGGAACCGCTCTACCGTCGCGCCTTCGCGGGGGAGGTCGTGCAGGCGGCAAACCTGCCGCTCGACCTGCGCGGCGAGGGCGACCGCGGGGCCGCCACGGGGGCCGCCCTGTTCGACGTCATCCTCGCTCCCGTGCGCGAGGACGATGGCCGCGTGGCCTACGTCCATACGGTCGGCACGGAGATCGGTCGCGGCAGCCGGACGGAGGTGGCCCTGCGCCAGAGCGAGGAGCACTTGGCGGCCATCTTCGGCAGCGCCGCGGTCGGCCTGTCCGAGCTGGCGCTCGACGGACGCTTCCTGCGCGTCAACGACGAGCTCTGCCGCATCCTGGGACGTCCGCGAGAGGAGGTCCTGCGCCTGACCATCCTGGATGTCACGTTCCCGGATGACATACCGCGGAGTCTCGACGCCGTCGCAGGGACGCTGCGAAGCGGCGAGACCGCCTCGCTCGACAAGCGCTACCTGCGTCCGGACGGCAGCGTGGTGTGGGCGAACAGCCGTCTGCGCCCGCTGCATCACGGCGCAGGCCTGCCGAGCACCCTGCTGGCGGTCACCGCCGACCTGACCGAGCGTCGCGCGGCCGGGGACAAGCTGCGTGAGAGCGAGGAGCGGTTCCGCCAGTTTGGCGCAGCGTCCTCCGACATCCTCTGGATCCGCAACGCCGACACCTTGCACTGGGAGTACCTGACACCGGCTTTCGAGGCGATCTGCGGCCTGGATCCGGCCGCGGCGATCGAGGGCGGCGGCATGGCGCCGGATCTCGACCCGATCCTGCCCGAGGATCGCGACCATGTTGCCGCCGCTCTCGCACGCGTCCGCGGGGGAGAACGCGTCTCGTCCGAGTACCGAGTCCGCCGCCCCGACGGGTCGGTGCGCTGGCTGCGCAGCACGGACTTCCCCATTCGCGGGGATGAAGGCCGGGTCACGCGCCTCGGCGGAGTGGCGCGCGACATTACGGAGGAGAAGCGGAACTCCGACCGGATGGGCGTGCTCGTCGCCGAGCTGCAGCACCGCACGCGCAACCTCATCGCCATCGTGCGCTCCATGACCAACAGCACCCTGCGGCGCTCCAACGATCTCGCCGATTTCCGGCAGCGCTTCGTCGATCGCCTGGGCGCTCTCGCCCGCGTGCAAGGCCTGCTCTCCCGCCTCGGGGAGGGGCATCGCGTCGCCTTCGACGAGCTGATCCGCAGCGAGGTGGCGCCGCTTGAGGGCGAGGCCGGCCGCATCACGCTCGACGGGCCGGCCGGCATCGCGCTGCGGTCGAGCACCGTCCAGACCTTTGCTCTCGCCCTGCACGAGCTGGCCACCAACGCGGTCAAGCACGGAGCCTTCTCACAGCCGCAAGGGACCTTGAACGTCCGTTGGCACCTCCAGCAGGATCCAGTCGACGGACATCCTTGGCTGCACGTGGATTGGCGCGAGCGCGGCGTGATCCTGCCGGATACGACTCGCGTGCAGTCTGTGAGCGGGTCCGGACGCGATCTGATCGAGCGTGCCTTGCCGTATCAGCTCGATGCCAGGACAACCTATGTGATGGAGCAGGACGGCGTTCACTGCACCATCGCGCTGCCCGTCTCGACGCTGAACGACGTGGAGGGGGAGCAGTGAGGCATGGCAGCGTGATTCACGGCCGACGCATCATGATCATCGAAGACGAGTATTACCTCGCCTGCGATCTGGATGACGAGCTGACAGCGGCCGGTGCGACGATCCTGGGACCGGCGCCCTCGGTTCGGTCGGCGCTTGCCATGCTCGATGGCGGACTGGCACCCGATGCCGCGATCCTGGACATGAATCTCAAGGGCGAGATGGCCTACCCGGTGGCCGACGCGCTGGCCGCGCGGCGCATCCCTTTCATCGTCGCGACCGGGTACGATCGGGCGTCATTGCCGGAACGGTATGCCGACTGTCATCGAATGGAAAAGCCGATCGATGTCGCGATGCTTCTCAGGACAATCGATATGTTGATCAACGAGAGCAATGATTCCTAGACCCCGTTCTGCTCTGTCGGAATCCGCAGACGGCCTCGGCGATCGGGGCAAGGTCGTGGGTGAGCACGCGCAGGACGAGTTCGCGCCCCGAGCCGGAGCGCGGCGGGCCGTCAGGGTTGAGCCGAACCGGCGCTTGTTCTGGCTGAATGCGCTGTCAACGGGCCGGCGTTGCCGGCAGAGCGGGCCGGTAGGGGCATTGTGGCAGGCGTTCGTCGGCGTTGCGCGGGTTGAGCGCGCTTCCACGCCCGCGCGGCCCCAACTCCTCACGACACAGACGGTGGTTGTGCTCGGCGTCGCAGCCCGCTTCGTCTCGGTCGCGCCGCAAGGCTGACGGCAGAGCCCGGACGCGAGCCGGCCGGGCGTCGTTCGGATGGAGGTTCCAGGGTTGGCCTCACCGGCCCGGGGCGCCGTTCGCGACGTGCTTCCGCTGCTTGGGCAGGCTCGCCTGATCGCCCGAGCGACCCGGAGCAAGGCTGCGACCGGTCCGTCATCCCCAACCCGGGTCATGACGGGCCGTCCTGGAGGCGGCGGTTGCCCGGGGCGATACGGTCAGGCCTCGTCCTTGAACAGGCCGGCATGGTCCGACGACCGGACGAAATGCAGGAAATCCGCGATTCCCTCGGACAGGAGCGAGACGTGGTGCGCCATCCGCTCTCCCGCGGCGGCGGCGTCGTTGCGCAGGATCGCCGCGAGGACCGCCGCGTGCTCGGGCTGCGATTGCGGCATGCGGCCGGGCTGGAAGGTGATCGCCCGGCGATACGGCGCGGTCTTCACCGACAGCCGCCGCAGCTCGTCCTGTAGGACCCGGTTGTGGCTCGCCGCCGCGATCGCGTCGTGGAACCGGATATTGGCATCGTAGAACGCGTCATAGTCGCCCGCCGCGATGGCCGCACCGCAGGCCGTGTGCTCCGCCTCGAGCGCGGCGCGCTGCTCCTGGGAGATCCGGCGGGCCGCCTGCGACGCCGCCAGCGCCTCCAGCGACGCCACGACGCTCAGGGCGTCGAGGAGATCGGCCACGGAGAACTGCGCCACCTGCAATCCCTGGCGCCCGCGCGCGCTCGCGAGCCCGCTCGCCGAGAGCCGCTGCAGCGCTTCGCGGACGGGTGTGCGCGAGACGCCGTACCGCTCGGACAGGTCGCGCTCGTCGAGCCGCTGGCCCGGCCGGAGCGCGCCGCGCAGGATGTCCTCCTCCAGGCGGCGCGCGACGTCCCCGGCAAGCGAGGTGTCCTCGACGATCCCGCCCTCCGAAAGGTCGAGCCGGCGCCCCTTCTGCGCCATCCTCTGGCTCATGGTCCTCACCTCTCACGCAGGGTCCGCCGAGAAGATCCGGTTGGCGGCGATCTCACCGAGCGCGACCAGCCCGTACAGCAGCAGCCCGCACACGCAAAGGACGACGATCGCGGCCATCGACACCTCAGTATCGGCCCGCGCCGTCGCGAAGATGATGAGGTAGCCGAGGCCGGCCTGCGCGGTGATGAACTCGCCGATGATCACCCCGATGATCGCGAGCGTGATCGCGACCTTCATGCCGCTGAAGATGTGCGGCAGGGCGGCCGGGAAGCGGACATGGGTGAAGACCTGCCACTCGCTCGCCGTGAGCGACCGGCACAGCCGCAGCATGCCGCGGTCGACGCTCGCGAAGCCGGCCGTCGTGGCGATCACCACGGGAAAGAACGCGATGAAGACCGCGAAGGCGACGCGCGACTGCATGCCGATCCCGAGCCA
Organism: Pseudomonadota bacterium; assembly: GCA_023386115.1. GTDB lineage: Bacteria > Pseudomonadota > Alphaproteobacteria > Rhizobiales > Beijerinckiaceae > Methylobacterium. The sequence continues at coordinate 12,371 of JAEWKL010000757.1, read as the reverse complement.
GATGATGAAGAGCGGCGCGAGCGCGATCTTCGGGATCAGCTGGAAGAAGACGAGGTTCGGGTAGAGCGCCTCGCGCGCCAGGGTCGAGTAGGTGATCACGATCGCGAGCAGGACCCCGAGCAAGGTCGCCAGGACGAAGCCGATCGCCGATTCGAGCGTCGTCGGAACCGCATGGGTCAGGAGGATGTCCCAGTGCTCCACGATGTAGCGGAGGGTGGAGACGGGGGAGGGCAGGATGACCGGCGGGATGTTGCCGATCACGACGACCGCCTGCCAGGCGGCGAGAGCCGCCAGCGCCAGGGCGACCGGCAGCAGCACGGCCCGCACCCCCAGGAGCCCGGATCCGAGCCCACCCGCGCCGAGCCGCGGATTTTGCCCCGGGCCTGCGAGCATCGCGCCGGTTTCCGTTCCGATTGCGCCCGCCATTGATCCTACTCCCCGCCTGCGCTGCGGCCCGTCGGCGACGTGCCGTGGGCCTGCTCGATGGTCAGCCGCAGGTGGCGGACGACCCGGCCGAATTCCGGAGTCTCCTCGATCGCGAGGCGGCGTGGCCGCCCGAACGGCATGCGCTCGTCCAGGACGACGTGGGAGGGGCGGCCGCCCATCACCACGACGCGATCCGACAGGAACGCGGCCTCGCGGATCGAGTGCGTGACGAAGATGACCGTCTTCGATCCCCGGTCCATCTTGGCCGTCCGGTCCATGATCTCCGACAGGGCCTCGTTCATCTGGTCGCGGGTGATCGCGTCGAGGGCGCTGAACGGCTCGTCCATGAGGAGGATCGCCGGATCGTGGATCAGCGCCCGGCAGATGGCGACGCGCTGGCGCATGCCCCCCGAGAGCTGCGAGGGCTTGTGGTTCTCGAAGCCGCTCAGGCCCACCATCGCCAGGAGCTCGCGCGCTCGCTCGCGGTAGGGCCCGATCGGCAGCTTCAGGATCCGGATCGGGAAGAGCACGTTCTCGATCGTGGTCTTCCAGGGCAGCAGGGTCGCGTCCTGGAAGATGATGCCGATGTCGCGGCGCGGCCGGACCACGCGGCTGCCGTCGAGCTCGATCGTGCCGCCGGTCGGCGTCTCCAGCCCGGCGATCATCATCAGAAGCGTGCTCTTCCCGCAGCCGCTCGGGCCCAGCAGCGAGACGAACTCGCCGCGCCCGATCTCGAGGCTCGCGGAGGCGACCGCCCGCACGGGTCCCTGGCGGCCGCCATAGACCTTCTCGACCTGCGAGATCCGCAGGAGCGGCGTCGCGGCGGCGGGAGACGGGAGCGGCGCGTCCGGGCCGCGGGGAAGGGAGCTGGCTTGCGCGGCCATCAGATCACGTACTTCCGATAGGGGGCCGCCTGCGACTCCGCCGCCGCGAGATCCTTGCCCTCCAGCTTGACCGTGCCGGCGAACCGGTTCGTGAACAGGGCGGTGGGATCGGGCCGCACCGCCTTGTCGCCCGCCCCGTAGCGCACGACGACATCGGTCATCGTCGCCACCTTGGCCGGGTCGGCGTAGCCGAAGCCCTTCTCCTTCACCTCGGGCACGAGGTTGGTCAGGTTGGTCAGCCCGAGGCCGATCCGCGCATAGGCCTTTCCGGTCGAGCTGATCGCGACCTCGCTGTTGGCCTTGAGGAAGAGGGCCACCGCCTCCTCGAAATCGGTCATGGTGAACCGGATCGCCTCCATGGCCCCGGCCACGAAGGCCTCCGTCAGGCCGGGATCCTTCTCGATCCGGGCGGGCTGCGTGATCAGGGACTGGCCGTAGAAGTCGAGGCCCGCATCCCGGAACAGCATGAAGCGCAGTTCCGTGCCGAGGGGAACGAGGGACGGCAGCGTGCTCGTCGCGAAGGACGAGACCGCGTCGACCTGCTTCTCGACGAGCGAGCGCTCGCGGACCTTGCCGTCGATCTGGACGAGGTCGACCTTCTTCAGGTCGAACCCCGCCTTCTCGGCATAGAGGGGCAGGAACGGGTACTCTCCCGACGTGACGCTGGCGCCGAGCTTGCGGCCCTTGAGGTCCTTCGGTGCCTTGATCGGCGAGGCGGCCAGGACCGCGATGCCCATCAGCGCGTCGTAGTTGATCTGCCCGATGCAGGTGATCGGCAGGTTGCGCGAGGCCTGGATGATCGCGGTCGGCGTCGCGGCCATCCCGAAATCGAAGGTCCCGGCCGCGACCGCCTGGGCCGCCGCGCCCGACCCGGAGCCGCGCGCCACGCTGACGTCGAGCCCGTGCTTCTTCCAGAAGCCCTTGTCGCGAGCGACGGTGGCGAAGAGGTTCGGGCCCTCCGGGATCCAGGACGTCGTGAACGTGACCTTCGTCGCCTGAGCCAGGGCCGGGCGGGGGAAACCGCCGAGAGCTGCGGCACCGGCCGCTGCACCGAAACCCGCCAGAACCCGCCGTCTCGTCAGCATCTCACTCTCCCGGCTCTCTCCGCGATTGCCGGCATCATGGCATGTCAGATCTTGGATCGCATGCACAATCGGATACCAGTGGCGCCTAAATGCATGCCATTCCGCCAACCTGTGTGCCAGATTTTTCGTCTTGCATGCCAAACGCTGCGAGGTATCTGTTAGTCCCCGGATGGAGAGCCTGACCATGCGAGCCTTCGAGGCGCGGAACGCTCATTTCGACGCGCTGGTGAACACGCCCGGCCTGCGCTGGCTCGGCCAGAACACCAACCATGCGGACAGCCACCCGGCGGTGCGGGAGGCGATGGAGCGGTGCATCCGGGAGGAGGGGTTCCACGTCTACGCGCCCCCGGCAGGCTTCGAGGCGCTGCGGGCGGGGATCGTGGCCGATTTCGGCCTCGAAGGGCAGGCCGCCCTGGTCTCGGACGGGGCCGTGGCCTCGCTCTACCACGTCTGCCACACGCTGCTCGCGCCGGGCGACGAGTTCGTCACCACGGACCCGACCTGGAACTGGCCGATGGCCTTCGCCCGCTCGGTGGGCGCCACGGTGCGGCAGATCCCGATCTACGGGCCCGAGCACGGCTATCGCCTCGATCCCGCCCGGCTCGAGGCCGCGATGGGGCCACGCACGAAGGTCGTCTACCTGGTCGACCCGAACAACCCCCTCGGCACGGCCTGCACGGCCGAGGAGATCGCCGCCATCGTGGAGATCGTGCGGAAGGCCGGGGCCTACCTCATCCACGACTGCACCTACCGGCACTTCGCGCACGAGCATCATCTCGCGGCCAAGCTCGATCCGGAGCGCACGCTCACGATCTACAGCTTCTCGAAGTGGCTCGGCCTCGCGGGCCTCAGGGTCGGCGCGGTGATCGCGCATCCTGACATGGCCGAGCGCCTGGCCGCGGCTCCGCCCAACAATCTCGGCTCCAGCATCCTCGCCCAGCGTGCCGCGATGGCGGGCCTCGCGATCAAGGACGAATGGTTCCCGGGCGTGCTCGCCGAGCAGCGGGGCAACCAGGCGCTGATCAAGGCGGCCTGCGACCGGATCCCCGGCCTCGTCATGCCGGTCTATCCCTCGCACGGGAATTTCGTCGTGCTCGAGACCGGCGGCCTCGGCATCAGCCCGGAGGCGCTGGTCGCCGCCTACCAGGAGCGCCGGATCATGATCCGGCAGGGCGCCTACCACACGCCGAATTTCGGCGACCGGTTCGTGAAGGTGTCGGTCTCGGTGCCGCGCGAATGGGTCGAGGAATTCGTCGACCTCATGCCGGCGATGATCGAGCGGGCGCGCGGCATGAACGCGGACGTCAAGCTCTTCTGAAGAACAGCCGGCTCCCAGCACGATCACGAGGACGACGCGACCATGGATCTCCAGCTTCAGGGCAAGACGGTGCTGATCACCGGCGCCTCGCAGGGCATCGGCGAGGGCCTCGCCCATGCCTTCGCGGCCGAGGGCTGCCCGCTCCACCTGACGGCGCGGTCGGCTGAGAAGCTCGACGCGCTCAAGCGCGCGATCGAGGCCGAGAACGGCGTCGCGGTCGGCGTGACCGCCATCGACATGACCCAGGATGGGGCCTGCGAGCGGATCGTCGCGGAGGCAGGCGACGTCGACATCCTGATCAACAATGCCGGGGTGATCCCGAGCGGCTCGCTCTTCGACGTCGACGCGCAGAGATGGCGCGAGGGCTGGACCCTCAAGGGCTTCGGCTACGCCGACATGATCCGGCTCGTCTATCCGCGCATGAAGGCGCGGGGCGGCGGCGTGATCCTCAACAACATCGGCAATGGCGGCGAGGTCTGCGACCCGAACTACATCGAGGGCGCCGCCGGCAACGCCTCGATCATGGCGATGACCCGGGCGCTCGGCGGCCGGAGCCTCGACGACAACATCCGCGTCGTCGGCGTCAATCCGGGGCCCGTCGACACGTCGCGGATCTACAATATGCTCCGCAAGTTCGCCGAGAACGAACTCGGCGACGCGGGCCGCTACGAGGAACTGCTGGTGCGCTATCCGCTGAAGCGGCCGGCCAAGGTGCACGAGATCACCGATCTCTTCCTGTTCCTCGCCTCGTTCCGCTCCGGCTACACGTCCGGTACCGTCTTCACCGTGGATGGCGGCATCGCCTCCCGTCGCACCGTCGTCTGACAGGAGCCCTCCATGCCCAAGGCGACCACGAGCGACGGCGTGACGCTCCATTTCGAGGAGGCGGGGCGGGGTACGCCCATCGTCTTCGTCCACGAGTTCGGCGGCAACCACTGGAGCTGGGAGCCGCAGATGAACTTCTTCTCGCGCCGGCATCGCTGCGTGACCTATGCGGCGCGCGGATTCCCGCCCTCCGACATCCCGGCTTCCGTCGAATCCTACTCGCAGGCGATCGCGGCCGACGACATCGTCGCGGTCATGGATGCGGCCGGCATCGAGACGGCGCATCTCGTCGGCCTGTCGATGGGGGGCTTCGCCGTCCTGCATGCCGGCCTGCGCCATCCCGGCCGCGTGCGCTCGATCACCGCCGCCGGTGCCGGCTACGGCGCCGAGAAGGCGCACGAGGAGTACTTCAAGGGCATTTCGGAGCAGGTCGCGACCAACTTCGAGACGCAAGGGGCGCCCACCTTCGCCAAGGTCTACGCCGAGGGCGCCTCGCGGGTGCAGTTCCAGGACAAGGACCCGCGCGGCTGGCAGCTCTTCGCCGACCGCCTGGGGCAGCACGACAGCCGGGGCGCGGCCAACACCATGCGCGGCGTGCAGATGCGGCGCCCCTCCCTCTACGACCTGGAAGACCAGTTCCGCGCCATGACGGCGCCCCTCCTGGTCGTGGTCGGCGACGAGGACGACCATTGCCTGCAGCCCGGCCTCTTCCTCAAGCGGACGGTCCCGGCCTCGGGCCTCGCGGTCCTGCCGAAGACCGGCCACACCCTCAACCTGGAGGAGCCGATGCTCTTCAACCAGATCCTGGCGGAGTTCCTCGCCCAGGTGGAGAGCGGCCGCTGGGGCCCGCGCGATCCGCGCGCCAACCCGGCCGAAATCATGCGGACGCGCTGAGCGTGGCGCGCCCGTCGGATCACGTGGACGGCGCGCGCCTCTGGCGGCGCCTGATGGATTTGAGCCGGTTCGGCGCCCGCCCGGATGGCGGTGTCGACCGCCAGACGCTGACCGAAGCCGAGATCGCCGCCCGTGCCCATCTGGTGGCGCTCGGACGTTCGCTCGGGCTCGAACCGTTCACGGATGCGGCCGCGAACCTCTTCCTGCGGTATCCCGGCCGGCGCGCGGATCTTCCCCCCGTCATGGCCGGCTCCCACATCGATTCCCAGCCGACGGGCGGCCGGTTCGACGGCGCCTTCGGGGTGATGGCCGCCTTCGAGGCCGTGGAGGCGATCAGGGCGGCCGACCTCGTGCCGGAGCGCGCGATCGAGATCGTGGCGTTCACGAACGAGGAGGGCTGCCGCTTCGCGCCGGGGATGACCGGATCCGACCTGTTCACGGGGGTCAGGACGCTTGCAGAGGTGGCGGCCATCCGCGATGCGGCGGGCATCGCGCAGGGCGATGCCCTCGCGGCGGTGCTCGCTGCCGACCGGGATGTGCCGCAGCGCCCGTTCCGGCGTCCGGTCGCGGCCTTCGTCGAGCCCCATATCGAGCAGGGTCCGATCCTGGAGCGCGACAGGGTGACGATCGGGGTCGTCACCGGCATCCAGGGCACCCGCCGCTACCGCGTGCGCGTCACCGGCGAGGCCGCGCATGCCGGCACGGCCGAGAGAGACGAGCGGCGCGACGCCCTCATGGCGGCGGTTCGCATGATCGCCGCCATCGACCGGGCCGCTTCCGACCCCGCTGACACGAAGCTCACCGTCGGAATGCTCGAGGTGAGACCGAATGCACCCTCGGTCGTTCCCGCGGAGGTGCTGTTCTCCATCGACCTGCGCCATCCGGACAACGCCGTCGTCGACCGCCTCGATGCCGCGATCTGCGCGATCGTCGAGAGCGAGCGGGGCCCGTGCGCCGCGTCCCTGCGGCAGATCCAGCACAATCCCTCGCTCACGTTCTCGCCCGCCGTGCGGAGCGCGATCGCGACGGCGGCGGCAGAGCTCGGCCTTGCGTATCGCGACATCCTCTCGGCCGCCGGTCACGACGCCCGGCAACTGCATGTCGTCTGCCCGACGGGCATGATCTTCGTGCCCTGCCGCGACGGCGTCAGCCACAATCCGGCGGAGTGGGCGGAACCCGACGATCTGGCCGCCGGGGCGCGCGTGCTCGCCGACGTTCTGTGGCAATTGGCGAGCGGCGACGGGACGTTTGCCGCTGCGTCATGACGGATCGTCGATCTGCTCGACACCGGCATGAAGAGAGTTGGTCATGGGTCCGGGCACGAGGCCGATACGGCGTGACGTGACGCCATCCCCTGTCTCCAGAACAGAGAACAATCGGCGAGCGGGACGTCGGAGGCGCCCCGCAGCCCCGGGAACGACGTCAGCCTGCCGGGGTCCGGCGTCCGTCCCGGGGCGAGGGAGCCGCGAGAGGAGCGATCCGCGCGACTGCCGTCGCGCGTGACGCGCCAGATTGGCCGGCGCCGACGGGTCACGCCACCTGCGAGGCGGCGTAGCGGTTTCGCGGCTTTTCCCGCCTCAAGAAGAGCAGGACGACCGCGGCGATGCTCGCGATCATCGAGAGGACGAGGTAGCCGGCCCCCGGGTTGCCGAGCGCCTGGTCGGCGAACGTCTTGATCTGAGGCGAGAAGAACGCGCCGAGATTGCCGAGGGAGACGATGAAGGCGATGCCGCTCGCCGCACCGACCCCGCTCAGATACTCCGTCGGCAGGCTCCAGAAGACCGGTTGCGAGGCCGTCAGTCCCGGCACGGCAATGCAGAAGGCGAGGATCAGCAGGATCGGATTGTTGGTGAAGGAGACCGCGGCCGATGCGAGGACGCCGGCGACGATCAGCGCGACCGCGACGTCGCGGTGGTTCTGGTGCCGGTCGGCATAGACCGTGGCGAGGCGCGTCATGATGGCGGAGCAGAGCCACGGCAGGGCGAGCAGGATGCCGACCGTGGCATCGACCTTGCCGCCCATCACGCCCGCCAGCTTCGAGGGGAAGTAGAAGGAGAAGGGCGAGGTGCCGACCTGGAGGCAGAAATAGATCGCGATGAAGGCGATCACCCGCGGGTCCCTGACGACGCTCAGCGCCGAGTGCTGCACCTGCTGGGCTTTGGCCTGCTCCTCGCGCGCGATCTCCGCCGTCAGGGCGTCGCGCTCCTCGGGCGTCAGCCACGGGGCCGTCGCCGGACGATCGACGAGGTAGAAGAAGGCGACGACCCCGACCACGACGGCCGCGAAGCCTTCGACCGCCAGCACGAACTGCCATCCCTTCAGCCCGAGCACGCCGTCATGCTGCAGGAGCCAGCCGCTCACCGGGCTGCCGAAGACGAGGGACAGCGGGACGCCGAGATAGAACAGGCCCGTCGCCCGCGCCCGCTGCTTGGCGGGAAACCAGGAGGTGAGATAGTAGAGGACGCCCGGGTAGAATCCGGCCTCGGCAACGCCGAGCAGGAAGCGCAGGATGCAGAAGACGGTCTCGGTATGGGCGAACATGAACGCTGCCGAGATCAGTCCCCAGCTCACCATGATCCGGGCGAGCCAGGTCCGCGCGCCGACCCGCTTCAGCACGAGGTTGCTCGGCACCTCGAAGAGCGCGTAGCCGAGGAAGAACACGCCGGCCCCGAACGCGTAGGCGGCCTCGCTCAAGCCGGTATCGGCCTGGTAGGCGCTCTTGACGAAGCCGATGTTGACCCGGTCGAGAAAGGCCAGGATCAGCATCAGCGTCAGGAATGGCAGCAGCCGCCACGTCGCCTTGTGGATCGCCCGCTCGAGTGCCGGGGCCTGTGGTTGGCCTGTCATCGTTCCGTCCTCCCCGCTTCCGTTCTCTGGTTGTGCGACCGGCCCGGTGCCGGACGATTCAGGCCTCGCGAACGGGCCGCCGCTTGACGAGGTAGAGGTGCTCGCAGGCGAGCACGGTCTCGTCGGCCTGGTTGAGGATCTCGACGGCCTCGACGATGACGCCGACCTCGGCCCGCTTGGCGTGGGCGCGCGCCTCCGAGATCGTGGCCACGACGCGGATCGTGTCGCCGATGAAGACCGGACGGACGAAGCGCAGGCGGTCGTAGCCGTAGGACATCGCGTGCGGGTTGATCGTCGAAGCGGTCATCCCGATTCCGACGCTGAAGATCAGCGTGCCATGGGCGATGCGTTGTCCGAAGTCCTGTGTGGCGCACCACTGCGCGTCCATGTGGTGCGGGAAATTATCCCCGGTCTGCCCGGCATGGATGACGATGTCGGCTTCGGTGATCGTTCGGCCGAAGGTCCGGCGGCTGGCACCGATGACGTAATCTTCGAAATACTGTTCGGCCACGATCATGCGGCTGCCTCCCGACGCGGCGCGCGGTCGAACGCGCGTCGGCGGGGGCCTTGTCCTGGCCCGCCCGACGGCGTTCCGCATCCGGTCCGCTGCTCCTCCCGTCGCCCGCTTCTTACGGAGCGAACTTTCATCAGTGAGATGAGTCTTCATATTTGCCGGTGTCAAGGTGTCTCCGGCGGGATGCCGCATCGGCCCGGCCGCTCTGCGGTCCGTGCTATGCGCTTGCGGCGGCAACGAGGGCGGAAGATCCCATGACGGGCGCGAACGACGACGCGGACGATCGCTACAAGGCACCTGCGCTCGACAAGGGGCTCGACATTCTCGAGCTCCTGTCCGACACGGAGGAGGGGCTGTCGCTGGCGGAGATCGCCAAGGCCCTCGACCGGTCCCCCAACGAGATCTACCGGATGCTCGGGCGCCTCGTGCGCCGCAACTACGTCGTGCGCACGACGTCCGATCGCTATGAGATCTCGCTCAAGCTGTTCGGCCTCGCGCACCGCCACCCGCCCATGCGGCGGCTGGTCGGCCTGGCGCTGGCCCCGATGCGCCGCTTCGCCCGCGAGGCCGAGCAGTCCTGTCACATGGTGGTGTACGACCGGGGCAGCGGCGTGGTGCTCGCACAGATCGATGCCCCGAGCTACTGGGGTCTCTCGATCCGCGTCGGGGCCCATATCAGCCTGCTGAATACCGGATCCGGTCACGTTCTCCTTGCCTTCGTTCCGGAGGCGGAGCGGGCGATGATGCTCGAGGAGCGCGTCCCGGTCCCGAACGAGACCTGGCCGGACCGGTTCGAGGACCTCCTCGCCGAGGTCCGGCAGCGCGGCTACGAGATCCGGCCGAGCCAGCAGACCGCTTGCGTGACGAACATCGCGGTGCCGATCCTCGGCGCCGGCGGCCGTCCGCTGGCGGCCCTCACCTGTCCCTATCTCGAGCGCCTCGACGGCGAAGCCGCGCTGGCGCAGGACGCGGTCCTCACCCTCCTCCTCGCCGCCGCCCGCGACATCTCCGCGGCGGCCGGCATGGAGTGAGCCGATCGCACGCGCTCCCTCGCCCCGGAGGGTTGTCGGCGCCGCTCATATGTGAAAACATCATTCAAATAAGAGATGCCGCCGTGGCTGCTGCCATGGCTGATGCGGTGCGGGCTCACGGCCCCGGCGGCGATCCGGCGAGGGAGGCAAGCGTGACCCGGAAATCATCGATGGACATGGCGCACGCCTCTCGCTGCAAACCGGCGGAGTCGCGGCGGTGAACGAGCAGGCGCGCCCCCTCGACGGTCTCGTCGTCGTCGATCTGAGCCAGTTTCTGTCCGGCCCCTATTGCGCGCTGCGGCTCCTCGACTTCGGCGCCCGTGTGATCAAGGTCGAGCGTCCGGAGGGCGGCGACCTGTCGCGACGGCTTTACCTCAGCGATACGGAGATCGGCGGCGATTCCACGATCTTCCACGCGATCAACCGGGGCAAGGAGAGCCTCGCCATCGACCTCAAGGACGAGGCGGACCTGGCGAGCCTGCGTCGTCTCCTCGCCCGGGCCGACGTGATGATCCAGAACTTCCGCCCCGGGGTGATCGAGCGGCTCGGCCTCGATTACGAGAGCGTGCGCGCCATCAATCCGCGTCTCGTCTACGCGTCGATCTCGGGTTACGGCGACGGGCCTTGGGTGAAGCGTCCCGGCCAGGATCTCCTGGCCCAGGCGCGCTCCGGCGTGATGTGGCTCAACGGCGACGAGGCGCAGGGTCCCGTCCCGTTCGGGCTTGCCGTGGCCGACATGCTGGCCGGCGCGGCGGTGGCACAGGGGATCCTCGCGGCGCTGGTCCGGCGCGGGGTGACGGGCCGGGGTAGCCACGTCGAGACCAGCCTGCTGGAGGCCCTGATCGACTTCCAGTTCGAGGTCCTGACGACGCATCTGAACGACGGCGGCCGCCTGCCGCAGCGGTCCGCCTTTCGCAGCGCGCATGCCTACCTCGCCGCGCCCTACGGGGTCTATCCGACCCGGGACGGCTTCCTGGCCATCGCGATGACGCCGATCCCGATCCTCGCCGATCTCCTCGGACTCGAGGCCCTCGCACCGTACCGCGACGATCCCGCCAGCTGGTTTCAATCGCGCGACGCGATCAAGGCCATCATCGCGCAGCGGCTCGCCGAGGAGACGAGCGATCACTGGCTCGCGCTCCTGGAGCCGGCGGACATCTGGTGCGCGAAGGTGATGAACTGGACCGAGCTCCTGGAGAGCGACGGGTTCCGGGAGCTGGACATGCTCCAGACGGTGCGGCGGAGCGACGACGTCGCGATCCGCACCACGCGCGCGCCGGTCCGCTTCGACGGGACGAGACCGGCAGGAGGGGCGGCGGCGCCGCGCGTCGGGGAGCATTCCGCGGCGATCCGCCGGGAGTTCAGGCTATGAGCGCCGTCTTGAGAGGCATGACCTGGAGCCATCCGCGCGGCTACGATCCGATGGCCGCCTGCTCGGCCCTGTGGGCGGAGAGGACGGGCGTGCGCATCACATGGGAGCAGCGCTCGCTCCAGGATTTCGAGAGCTTCCCGGTGGACGAGCTGGCGCGGCTCTACGACCTGATCGTCATCGACCATCCCCATGTCGGGCAGATCACTGCGGAAGCCTGTCTCCTCGCCCTCGACGGGCCGGGACGGGAGGCGGAGCTCGCCGCCCTGGAAGCGGGATCCGTCGGCCCGTCCTACCGGTCCTACGCGTGGGAGGGACGCCAATGGGCCTTCCCGATCGACGCCGCCACGCAGGTTCAGGCCTGGGTGCCGGAGCGCCTGGGGACGGCACCGACGACCTTCGACGCGGTGATCGATCTCGCGCGGCGCGGGCAGGTCGCGCTTGCGCTGCGGCCGCCCCACTCGCTGATGGTCTTCTACACCCTGGCGGCCCATCTCGGGCAGCCTTGCGGCGAGCCCGGCCGGCCGTTCGTCGAGGCGGAAGCGGGCCGCGAGGCCTGGGAGCGGCTGCGCGAACTCGCGTCCCTGATCGATCCCGGGGACCGCGGCCGTGATCCGATCGCGGTCTTCGAGCGGATGGCCGAAGGCGGGTCGCCGATCGTCTGCGCGCCCTACATCTACGGCTACGTCTCCTATGCCCGGACGGGCTTCCGGCCCCAGGCCATTCGCTTCGCGGACATCCCGGCGATCGGCGACCGGGGCCCGGTCGGCGCCGCGCTCGGAGGCACCGGTATCGCCGTGTCGGCCCGCACCGCCTTCCCGGCCGAGGCGCTGGCCTTCGCCACCTGGATCGCCGGCGCCGAGGTGCAAAGGGGCCCCTACGCGGCAGGCGGCGGCCAGCCTGCCCACGCGGCGGCCTGGACGGACGCCGCCGTGAATGACGCGACGGCGAACTTCTATCGTGACACCCGCGCGACCCTCGAAGGATCCTACCTGCGTCCGCGCCACGACGGCTACATGGGCTTCCAGGCCGCGGCCGCGGAACGGATCAATGCCGCCCTGGACAGGGGGGAGGGAGCGGCGCCCCTCCTCGACGCCCTGCAGGGTTTGTGGAGCGCCTCGACGACGCACGCTTGACCCGGGGGCCTCGCCGCGGCGGCCGTGGCTCCGGGCGAGGCC
>JAEWKL010000735.1 GCA_023386115.1 Pseudomonadota bacterium | reverse complement strand
GGACGGGCCTGCGCAGGCCGCGCGGCGTGGCGGGCGGCCGCCGGCGGGCCCGACGGCACGAAAGCTCCTCCCTCCACGGCGGCTCCGCTTGTCCTGGTCGATGAAGGGACGGCCCGCGCGGGACTAGCGGTCGAACCCGACCTTGTCGACGAGCAGGCTCGCCGCCTTGCGGTTGCGGGCGATCTCGACGAGGGAGGTGGTGTCGACCGTGAGCGGACCGAGGGCCGTGAGCAGCGGGTCCACCGCGACGCCGGGCTTCACCGGGTACTCGTAATCGGCCTTGGCGTAGAGGCCTTGCGCCTCGTCCGAGGCGAGGTATTCGAGCAGCTTGACGGCGCTGTCGCGGTTCGGGGCGTTCTTCGCCACCACCGCACCCGAGACGTTGACGTGGGTGCCGCCGCCCTGGAAGGTCGGCAGCACCACCTGGATGCCGTCCCCCCACTTCTTCTGCTCCGGGCCGCCCCGGCCGCTGCGCATCAGGCCGACATAGTAGGAATTGCCCAGGCCGATGTCGCAGAGGTCTGCGACGATGTCGCGGGCGACGTCGCGGTCGCCGCCGCCGGCCTTGCGGGCGAGGTTGTCCTTCACCCCGCGCAGCCAGGTCTCGGTCTTCGCCTCGCCGTGCTTGACCAGGTAGGCGGCGATCAGCGCGGTGTTGTAGGGGTGCTGGCCCGCGCGCAGGCAGACCTTGCCCTTCCATTTCGGGTCGGCCAGGTCCTCGTAGGTCAGCCCGGCGAGGTCGCGCAGGTCGGGATCGGCATAGGCCACCCGGGCGCGGGTCGAGAGGGCGAACCAGCGCCCCTCGGAGTCGCGCAAGGCGGCGGGGATCGCCGCCTCGAGGGCGGGGGAGCGCACCGGCTGGGCGAGGTCGCGGTCGACGAGCTCGATCAGGTTGCCGATATCGACCGTCATCACCACGTCGGCGGCGGAGCGGGCGCCCTCGGCGGCGACGCGCTCGGCCAGGCCCTTGTCGACGAACACCGTGTTGACCTTCACGCCGCTCGCCTTGGTGAAGGCGTCGAGGAGCGGGCGGATCAGGCCGGGCTCGCGAGTGGTGTAGAGGTTCACCTCGCTCTCAGCAGAGGCGGGGGCCGCGAGGGCGACGAGACCGAAGAGCGCGAGTGCGGTGCGTGACAGGGACAAGGAGCGCCTCCCGGGAATGGCGACCCCTTGAGAAGCAAACCGGAAACAAAAGCAAGCGTGTTAGATTTTAGTTGTTTCAATGTAAAGCGGCCCGGATCTGCCGGTCACGCCGATTCCTCCTCGGGCAGGACCAGCACCGCGTCCGGCACCAGCGTCACCCCGACGGCGTCGCCCGGGCCGTAGGGTCCCGGACCCGGCAGGCGGGCCCGCAGCGGCCCCTCGACGCCCGGCACCCCGAGATGCAGCACGCTCGCCGCTCCCAGGAAGATGCGGCGCATGACCTGGGCGGGCGTCCCCTCGCCGGGGCCGGAGACCCGCAGCGCCTCGGGCCGCAGGCAGACCCGGACCGCCGCGCCGTCGGGCAGGTGGGGGGCGGGCACGCTCCCAAGCGGCGTCCCGGCCCGGCCGGCCTCGACCCGGGCCGGGATCTCGGCCGCGTCGGCGAGGAAGCGGGCGGCGAACAGGCTCTCGGGTCGGCGGTACAGGACCTCGCCGGTGGCGACCTGGACGATGCGGCCGCCGCGCATCAGGGCGATGCGGGTCGCGACGGCCAGCGCCTCCTCGGGATCGTGCGTCACCATCAGGGCGGTCGTGCCGGTGCGGCGCAGGAGCGCCACGGTGTCCTCCCGGACCCGGTCGCGCATGCGCCGGTCGAGGTTGGAGAACGGCTCGTCGAGGAGGAGCAGCCGCGGCCCGGGCGCGAGCGCCCGCACCAGCGCCACGCGCTGCTGCTCGCCCCCCGACAGGGTCTGGGGATAGGCGCCGGCACGGCCCGCGAGGCCGACCTGCTCCAGGAGTTCGTCGGCGGCCTCGCGGGTGGCGGCCGGCTGGCCCTTGAGGCCGAAGCGGATGTTCTCCCGCACGGTCAGGTGGGGAAAGAGCGCGTAGTCCTGGAACATCAGGCCGACGCCGCGCGCCTCCGGCGGCACCGCCGCCCCCTCGCCGGCGACGAGGCGTCCGTCGAGCCGCACCGTGCCGGAATCCGGCGCCTCGAGCCCGGCCACGACCCGCAAGAGCGTGCTCTTGCCGCAGCCCGAATCGCCGAGCAGCGCCATCACCTCGCCCGGGCGCAGGGTGAGCGAGACCCCCGCCAGGGCCTGCACCCGGCCGAAGCGGCAGGCCAGGTCCTCCCCCGCCAGGGCGGGCGCCGGGCGGGACGGGGCCGGTTCGGTCATCGCGGGATTCCTCGGCGGGCGTGTCGGGGCGTCGCGCTCATACACGGGCCGGCGGGGGTGGGCGAGAGAGGGGGCAAGAGCGGCGGCAAGAGCGGCGGCAAGAGCGGGGGCAAGAGCGGGGGTATGCACCGATCCGGCACGGGGTGCCGCGCCTCAAGGTCAATCGGGCGTTAAGCCGATTCGTCGAATCCTCTGCATCGCCGCGGCCCCGACGAGAGCCGACGGGCTGTGTCGCGAAGGGTATCGGGCGTATGCGTAACCTGTCGGGCGAGAGGAGTGCCGTCGAGGGCGGCACCGTGGTGGCGTTCCGGCGCAAGGAGCGGCCGGCCCGCGCGGAGCACGGCCTGGACCACGAACTCGCCCCCAGCCCCCGGGTCGCCGCCGCGCGGCGCGACCAGCGCAGCCTGATGGACACCGTCTACGAGGCCGGCAGCCTGCCGGTGGCGGCGGGCGACCGGGAGACCAAGCTCCTGGCCTCGCGGCTGCTGGTCTACGGCTTCCTGACCATCGACGAGGTCGGTGAGGACGGCGCCACCCGCTCCTTGCGCCCCTCCGAGGCGATCCGCGCCGGCCGCGAGCGCCCCTGGCGCCTGTCGCGGGCCTCGCGCGGGGTGAGCCTGTCGGTGCCGATCCCGGCGGTGGATGGATTCCTGTTCGAGAGGGCGTGATCGAGACACCGGGACGTATCATCGTCTCGAAAACGCCTGCACGGGACTCGAACCCGACGATCGCCGCTCCGCCCGCGAAGACCGTCAGGCCACCGGAAACAGATCAACGCAGTCCTTCCGAGGGAGCGATCATGCGGAGCAGGAACACTGCATGGTCACCGCAGCCGGCAGTGGCGGAATGGGACCGCTCGCCGTCCCCCTGATGTTGTCTGCAAGGCGTGTCATGAGATCGATATAAGCGTTCTCGTGATCCTTTTTGCTGGGACATCTGCACCCACAATCAAATTCTCGATCCCAACGCTCATCGTAATGTTCATACATGAGCTTCTTAATGTGTTTCCTATCCGGCCTCAGCTTGGCAGGACTGCCGTCCTTGGAAAATTCGAAGAAATATATTTTCATAAATGATTGATACGAGTGAAATACATCGTCGGAAAGAATATATTTATAGATGTGGAAATCCCTATCTATGCACCTTTTGATCTTGATGATTTCCGCCGGATTGAGCCCATGCCAGTCGCCAACAGCTGCATAAAAACAATATAATCGATTGAGATGCGGCGCAATATCATCATAAAATTTCATCCTGCGCTTCACGAGCTCCTGATTGAGATGCTTGCTCTTCTCAATGCCGACGCCATAGCGAAGGGCAGCAACCGCGATCAATCCTGTTAGCGCAGGCGGGATGACCAGCGCCAAGCTCATGATGAAAACTTTTGCGAACTCCCAATCGGGCGGCGCACTCACGGGCTGCATAATGTAAATTTCCGAGGCAGGCCGCGTCATTAGATTATGCATGATCCTTCAAGTCAATGCTCGGGACTTGAAATGTTCTTGGACTAACAATTTTACAACGTGTTTATCTCCTATTTAATTTTATAAAATCAGTAATTTAACGTTTTGTGATGAATTTCTCCGACAAGAGAAAATATTGAACCCCTTCGGACAATCACTGCCGGACATATACTTCATGCTTTACGACATTCGCGACGCGGAGCTGGGGCCATCACGCGGTGACGGTGCCATGCGCTGCACGCAGATGGCGAGCGCGTGCTGCGTGAAGGGCCCGGATCTCCCGTTCCGGCCCGGACAGGGAAGAGATTTCGGGCGAACCGTCCGTCCGATTATCAAGCCTGCGCGCCACTGTCCTGTACCGCACCGGGGCGATGCTGCGCCTCTTTCTGCACCTTGATTTTCGAAAATTCCGATCAACGGGCAGGAAATGCTTCGAAAACGATTACTTGCGGCGACGGATCCGGTCTGGAGACGGCGGAGACGCTCACGCGGTATGCGGCACAACGTCCAAGAGAGAGCGTCCACCCCAGCCTGCGCGTGAAAATTGACAATCCGATCCGGATCACCGACACGGGCGCCCGCCGCGACCCGCGCCGGTCTGGCTGGCCGGCCGGCGCCGCGCGCGTCGGGTTCCCCGGTTCGGAGCAGTGCATTGACGAGCCTTGCCGCCGGGCGCCGCCCCGGCCGCGCCGCCTCCGTGGGCCTTCTCGCGGAGCGCCTCCTCGATCTCGGGGCGCGCAGCCACGGGGCGGCCTGCGCGCTGCTCGTCGTCCTGTCGCTGATCTGCTTCCTGCCGGGCTTCGCCTCGCTCCAGCCGATGGACCGGGACGAGCCTCGCTTCGCCCAGGCCTCGAAGCAGATGCTGGAATCGGGCGACCTCGTCGATATCCGCTTCCAGGGCGAGGCCCGGCACAAGAAGCCGGTCGGCATCTACTGGGCCCAGAGCGCGGTCGTCGCCGCCGGCGAGGCCCTCGGCGTGCCGGGCGCCCGCACGGCCATCTGGCTCTACCGGATTCCCTCGCTGATCGGCGCGGTCGCCACGGTGCTTCTCAGCTACTGGGCGGCGCTCGCCTTCCTGCCGCGGCGCCAGGCCGTCCTGGCCGCCGCCCTCGTCGGCGCCTCCGTCATGCTCTCGGCCGAGGCGCGGCTCGCCAAGACCGACGCGCTGCTCACCGCCTGTGCGGTCGCGGCCATGGGGGCACTCGCCCGCGCCTGGCTCACCCGCGCCGCGACAAGCCGGCTGCCGCAAGCCCCCCTGGAC